>JANNLP010000244.1:0-10667 GCA_031396905.1 Gemmataceae bacterium | reverse complement strand
TGTTCGCTGGCTTCGGTGCCGGGAGGTGTGGTTCGCCAGGTGCGGTGGGACATGCCTTGACGGGCGCCTTCTTGAAACATTCTTTGCATTGGCTCGGATTTGAAGTCGAGACTATCAGTCGGCGCGTCGAAATCTTGTGGGATGGCCGTCGAGTGGTACCGCATGCCGGTGAGCTGGCAGATCGACCAGATGCGAATCATGTCCGTGCGCGTTTCGGCGTAGGTGAGCGAGGATAGTGCGCTGCCGGCAATGTCTTTGAGTTTCGGTTTGACGCAATCGGCGTCGGCATAGAGCTTCCCCGCCAGCACCACGTAGACGTCAGAGCCGACCAACGGTTTCTTATGCGCCTTCACGACTTCCGGGTCGAACTTGAGTACCGAGGCCGGCATGAAGACCTGGCTGGTCGCGCCGCCGTCGCCATGCATTTCCGTGTAGTGCTCTCCATTTACCGTCACATCAATTGAAACCGGCGGGAAGAAACCCGGCACCGATGCTGACGCAAGGACGATCCTGCGATAGACATCGACCGTGTCCGGTCGGCCGCTGCTGGCAATTGCGCCCATGTCCCAGACTTCGAGCCGCTTTGTGTCGAGATTGGTGGTGCCGATGTAGAGCCGGCGACCCTGCGAGTGTGCATAGGCCACTTGCTGAATGACTTGACAATCGATTTGGGCGTCGATGAGTTTCTTGAGCGGCGCGGACGATGCTGCCGAGTCGGACCAGAGCAGCGATATCGTTGGCCGCTTGCGATAGATGTCGTCCGACGTGATCGTGGTATACAGTTCGCAAAGCTGGGCATCGTATGCTGGGCCAAGAAATGCCAGCGTCGAGATCAGGCCGCCGGTGCTGATCCCGGTGACAATGTCGAATTCGGGGCGGTCGCCGGCCCGGGTCCAGCCGTTCAACACGCCGGCGGTGTATGCGCCAAACACCGCGCCGCCCGACATGGCGAGAATCTGGTAACGTTTGGCGCCTGGAACCGGTTTGTGCGATTCAGTATCGGCCTGCATCAAATCCCTGACGACGCTATTCTCTACTGGTTGATTTTGGCCAGGCGGCGCGTTGAGATCGATGATTGGGCCGTGTCGTGCTGAAGCCGTCGGAGAGCATCGGCGCTGCGAATGAGCGCAGCCAGATGCGAACACCGCCAAGGCGATACAGATTCCCGCAATGGACCTCCTTAACGGACCAAGCGTCTTCACCTAGTCACCTCGATTATTGCCCGAACACTTGAGAGCGAATGGTACAAGAATGACGACGGGCATTACAATTCCAAGCCGGCAATACGATTGGCCATTGTGTCCACACCGCAGCCATCGCCCGAAACAACCGTTAGAAACTCTGACATGATTGGCGAAAATGGATCGATCAGATGGATCACACCTTACAGCGATCGGGAACAATGCGTCGAACGCCAGTACCCCCGGCTGGATTCGAACCAGCAATCGCCCGCTTAGAAGGCGGGAGCATTATCCAGTTATGCTACGGGGGCGTCATGGGCATTGTTTCGTTCGCTGTGCGATTCGTCAACCGTGGAGCAATTGGATCAGGCGAACGAGAACCACATCGGCGATCAATACGCCGAGGGTGGCGGTGACGACGCCACGGGTGGCGGCGGTGCCTACAGATTCGGAACCGCCTTCTGCTCGTAGGCCGTGATAGCAGCCGGCTGTGCCGGTGATGAAGCCGAAAACGATGGTCTTCAATGTGTGAGGGACAGCGTCGTCCAGGCGCAGTTCGCGTAAGCAGGCGGTGGAATAACTCAGCCAAGTCATTCCCGAAGTGAACGTCTCAGCGGCGAAACTGCCGAAGATTGCCAGGTAGTCGATGAAGATGGTGATAATTGGTAAAGCCAGCATACAGGCCAACACGCGCGGCCCGATCAGTTTGCGACCGATGGATTGGCCGAGCATCTCCAGGGCATCCACTTGTTCGGTCAGCCGCATGGCACCGAGTTCAGCGCCGAGCGCGGCACCCGCACGACCAGCGACAATCAAACCCGCACCGATCGGGCCGAGTTCCAGAACCACGGCCAACGACAAACCGCTTGGCAGTAGCGTCGCGGCGGATGGGCCGCCGAGTCGCACCAGAACGCCGCGAAGATGCATCCACACGACGAAGCCGAGGGCCAATCCAGCTATCAACGCCAACGGAAACGCACCAAGTAATTGGCGTGTGAATTGGCGGCCGGTTTCTTGGGGCCGGGCAAAACTTGCGATGGCGTCGATGAAGGTGCGGCACGAGAAGACAAAATAGCGGCCCACGGATTCGATGAGTGCGATCATCGCTGAGCGATCCATGTCCAATGACGATCACTGGTGGCATTCACGGAATCGGGCGCGAAGCCGAGGGCGGTGATCATCGCCCGCACTTCTTTCACCGTCAATGCGGCATGCAATGAGTCCGCAAACAGTTGCCGTTGATGGACATTCGCGCCGGCAGCGTGTTGATCGACGAGTTGAGCCAAAGTGACCGCATCGTTGGGCCGCATCAGGTCGCGCACAAAAAGACAACCGCCTGGCTGACACACCCGCACCATTTCGGCGAAGGTGATTGCAGGCTCGGGAATGTGGTGAATGATGGAGTTGGAAATCACGGCCGCAAACGATCCATCAGCATATGGCAAACCTTTGGCGTCAACCATTTCGACTTTAATGCGGTCGGTCAATTTGGCTCCGGTGACATTGCGGCGCGCCAGCTTCAACATTTCTTCGGAAAGGTCGATCGCGGTGACGCTTGGCCGCGGATCCTGATGACATAGCTCAATGGGAATCTGAGCGGTACCGGTGCCGACATCAAGAATGGGGTTATTGCCCGACCACACGGCCAGAAAGTCCAAACAAAAAACGCGATTGACCGTGGAATGGTCCATCGCGTCGTAGTCATTCGCTTCGTCCGGGGTGTCCATCACCTCCGGTTCCAGGCGGCGTGGCAACATCCCCGTTTACCCCGCCATCACGCAGTCGGCGCGGCTCGTTTGGCGGGCGCTTCGTTCTGCACGAAAGATACCGACCAATTCGTCGCGCAGCGGCCAAATTTTCGGCCCGGTCGTATCCCAAAGGCGGATAACGTGTGAAGTTGCGGGGTTTAAGCCGGCAATGCGGGTTAGCCAAAGAATGCCGGCGTCGGACGTGCGATGGCAGACCTTGGGGTGGTGCCAACCAATATGAGAGGCTAGGCAGCCCATCGGCACCGCTCCAGTGAAACGACCATGGACTAACAGTGGGCTACCCTTTTCCAACAGGTCAATGAGGCGGTCCAAACCGTCGTCACTGACGTTTGGCAGCCAGCTTCGTTCCAGTTCTTGGACGCATTCGCCGGTCAGCATCGCGGGTGCCCTCCTAATACTGTACATTCGTATCGTATTCGCTCACCCGGCCGACGTCAAGAGAAGTGTCGCTCTCAGTTTCGTCGGCATTTCCCGGCCGGTTCGGACCATCGGTCGCGGGCGTTGCCAGCGACCATTTCCCTGCCCGATTCCTCGCACCGGATCGTCACTATACGCCGCCGGCATCCGCGTGGGAAGGATAGATATAGGTTTTTTGACATATTGTTGCAAAGCTATGATAATAAACGACTTGTGGCGATGGCCATTTTGTGAAACAGCGTCAAATCGGTTCCACAAAGTTGCCTCAATCACGGCAGTCCGCACGTCGGTTTTCAACGACAAAAATATGTTCACTAGTCGCGATATTACAACATGTTTTGCATCATCGCATGATCATTCGCGCCGTTCGTCGCGCAGATCGCGCACGACGCGACCGGCGCGCCACATTTCGCTCGCGGCGATCGCTTGCAACTCACTTGCGAGCGCGGATCGGTAGTCTGTTTGACTGTTCGCGCTGAGCGCGCGCCGCGCTTCCGATCCATCGGCGACACTTTGATAGAGTTTCTCAAAAATGGGTTTGACGGAATCCTTGAATCGTCCAAACCAATCGAGGGCGCCGCGCTGCGCGGTGGTCGAGCAGTTGGCGTACATCCAGTCCATGCCCTTCTCGGCAATGAGCGGGTACAGCGACTGGGTGGCCTCCTCCACGGTTTCGTTGAATGCCTCGGCAGGACTGTGGCCATGCTCGCGCAACACCTCGTATTGAGCCAACCAAAGTCCGTAAATTGCCCCGACTAACACGCCGCGCTCGCCGACGAGGTCGCAGATTGTCTCTTTTTGAAACGTTGTCTCATATTGATGCACCGCGCCGATGCCGACGCCGAGGGCTAAGCAGCGATCAAGAGCGCGACCCGTTGCATCGTGATGAATCGAGTAGCTGGCATTGAGTCCGCGCCCTTCAACAAAGTTGCGTCGCAGTGTTGTTCCCGATCCCTTTGGCGCGACCATGAACACATCAACACCATCCGGCGGTAGCACGCCTGTATCATTCTGATACACGATGGAGAAGCCATGAGCGAAACACAGGCCCTTGCCTTGCGTGAGATGTGCCTTGAGTCGTGGCCAATAGTCTTTCTGGCCTGCGTCGGAGAGTAGATAGAGGACGATGGTGCCGAGTCTTGCTGCGTCATCGAGTGGGTACAGCGACTGACCAGGCACCCAACCATCTTCGAGTGCAACAGCCCAACCCGGTGATTCCGTCCTCAAGCCGACAATGACTTTGATATTATTGTCACGCAGATTCAGAGATTGCCCGCGGCCTTGTACGCCGTAACCGAGAACGGCGACCGTTTCATGCCCGAGAATCTCCCGAAGTCTCGATGGTGGATAGTCGGAGCGCTCGACAACGGCTTCTTTGAACTCGCCGATCTGAATGTCACGCATGGCAGTTCACCCATCCACAACATCTTCGAGCCGCGTGACGGCGACGACGTCGCTGCGGAAGACGAGTAGCCGCTTGCGGTTGCGTTTGATCCCGGTGGCAACTGACTCAGCGACATACAGCTCGCGGGTCGTGTCGGTGTCGCGCAGGTCGTGAAAATCCGCATTGCGGACATCGAGGAATTGTTCGTCAACTGCCGTGAGCGTGCCAAGACAAACAAAGGTGCTTCGCAGATCGACGACGACCTTTTGACCCACAAATTCTTGCAGCACGGCACGCCCTCCACAATTGCACCGTCATCTTACCAGCCGTGGCAGCCATCGGATGGGCTATATGTTAGATGGTAGAGGCCGCCGCCACCTGAGAGTTCCATCGTGTCCATGCCGCACTTGCCCGAACTGTTTGTCAGCACTCGAACCGAGTTGGAAGCCTGTTGCGAACACATCGCGGCTTGTCCGGTGTTCGGCTTCGACACCGAATTCATTGGTGAACAGACGTTTCATCCGCGGTTGTGTCTGGTGCAGGCGGCAACTCCAGAGAAATTATTTGTCATCGACCCCCTGGAACTGGAAGACCTGAAGCCGTTTTGGGAGTTGGTGGCTGACCCGAGGCGCGTGGCCGTGGTACACGCCGGGCGTGAAGAGATGCGGATGTGCCGGTATCATCTGGGCCATGCGGCGACCAACGCATTTGATTTGCAAGTCGCCGCCGGTCTGATTGGAGCGGGCTATCCTGCCGGGCATGGTACGCTGGTGCAACAGTTACTGAAGATTCGACTTCATAAGGGTGAAACGCTGACCGATTGGTCACGCCGGCCACTCACCAAACATCAGATTCGCTACGCGTACGACGATGTGCGCTATTTGCTGCCGCTCTACGACAGGATTCGCAAGAAGCTCATCGAGTTGGGCCGGCTGGATTGGGCGACCGAGGAAATGGCGACGGTGCATTCACGTTGGCTGGATGATGATCCCGAGCGCGAACCCTGGCGGAAGCTTCGCGGGCTCGGCAATTGCAATCGCCGCGAGTTGGCCGTGGTCCGCGAGATATTTTCGTGGCGTACCGAACGTGCCGACATTGTCAACAAGCCTGCTCGGTACTTGCTGCGCGATGACTTGATCATCGAATTGGCCCGGCGGATGCCGACCACGGAAAAGGACATGCTGCTCGTGCGCGGTGTGACCAAGCATGATGTCGCCGGGCTGCTCGCTGCGATTGGTCGCGGCACCGCAATCGCGGACCATGATTTGCCTCCTGCCACTGATCGCGATAACGATCCACCGCAGGTTGCCATCGTCAATGGTCTACTTCAGGCCGTGTTGGCGTCATATTGTGCCGACGAAAGACTCACACCGGCCTTGGTTGCCACTAGCGCTGATCTGAAATCCCTGATCCGCGCTGAAATGGATGACACGGAGCCTGTGCCGAACGCACTTTCAAGCGGCTGGCGTGCCCAACACGTACTTCCAGTATTGATGGACGTGCTGCAAGGCCGCCGCGGAATTCGCGTGGGGCAGGTGAAAAACATGGCGCCACTCCAGTTGGAAGTGCCAACTCCCTGAGCGTGCGTGGCAAACATTCACTTTTTCATGCGCTGGCGTCGGCGGCCGATTGCGTCGGCGACATGACAACGCTACAATGGGAGTGAGATGGCATTGGCGGACCGCTCCGTCCTGCTGTCGCAGCCGCAACGGGAGAACCGCGTGCAAGTTAAAATCTCGGCCCGACATGGGCATTTGAGCGAAGCCGCCCATCAGTTGATTGAAGAAAAGGCTTCCAACCTCGTGCATTTTTTTGACCGGCTTACTTTGATCGAAGTCACAGTCGATCTTGGCGACGACTTGCATAAGTCGGTCGAAATCCTCGCCCGCTCGGAACATAAGCACGATTTCGTATCGCGAGAGTCGGCCAGCGAAATACAAACCGCCCTCGACCAGGCAATTCATAAAATTGAACGACAGTTGACCAAACACAAGGAGAAAATCCAGGACCATCGCCGCGACATGCACGTCGGCGAGATTACCCGGGCCGAACGGGAATAGAATGGTCTTGGATCGCTCGTGGCAGGAGAGGGGACCGGCCCATGCGTATGTCCGATTTCGTGGTCTGGGAAGCGATTGTTCCCCGGCTGGAACAAACCACGAAAGAAGGGATCGTCCGCGAGATCGTGGAGAGCTTGCGTTCGGCCGGCTGTTTCAAGACCGACGATTCCGACGCCATCGTCAAGGCGATCCTCAAGCGCGAGCAGCTCGGTTCCACGGGGATTGGCGGCGGGAAAGCCATCCCGCACGGCAAGAGTACGGCTGTGGACAAACTGATTGGCACGGTGGCGATCTCGCCGGCGGGCGTCAACTTTGATTCGATTGACAATGAACCCGCGCACGTTTTCGTCCTCCTTATTTCGCCGCAGGATCGGCCCGGCGATCACTTGCGAGCGTTGGAAAGCGTCGTCCGGACCATGAAGGACGAAAACTACGTCAAGGCTCTGCGTGAAGCGGGATCACGTGAGGCGATCAAGAAACTGCTGGACGAACCGCCCGGCGGCTGACGCCGAAGGCTGAATGGACGGACGAGATATGAACGCCCCGACGATTACTGTTGCACCAGGCGATGCCTTACGGCGTGATGTCGTCGTTGCCAATCCTCAGGGCTTGCACCTGCGGCCGGCCACCGCATTTGCCAAACTAGCCCGCCAATTTACTTGCGCGGTGTTTGTCCTCCGCGACGACCGCCGAGCCAATGGCAAGAGCCAGATGGAACTGCTGCTCCTCGCGGCCGAGCCGGGTTCGCGGCTGACGCTGGAAGTGGACGGCAGTGACGCGGAGCAGGCGCTGGATCCATTGGCCGAGATGTTGGCCGACCAGGGCAGCGAAGACGAGCCAGAGTGACAACTCGGCGAACGACTGTCACCTTTGTCTGAAAACGTCCAACCATTCTCGCACTCGGCATGATGACACGACGCGGAATCCCTGTTTCACCCGGCGTGGCTCTTGGGCCGGTATTCATCCTGGATTCCACGTCGTTTCGCATTCACAGCCGCAAGATCCGCGCTGGCGACGTGGACAGCGAAATCGAGAGACTACGGACGGCTTTGGTGGCGGCGGTCGCCGAGGCGCGGGTGGAACAGCAATCGGTCAGCTCGCAACTCGGTAAGCATTACGGCGCGATCTTCGAAGCGCATGCTCTGCTGCTGGAAGATCCGGCATTGCTTGATGAGATTGAACGGCACGTGCGCGATGATCTCTTTTCGGCTGCTTATTCCGTCAGCAAAGTCTCACGCCGATTCGCCAAAGCACTGCTTGACTTCAAAGGCGGCGCTGCGATGGCGAGTCGCTCCGCTGATTTGCACGACATTGAGAACCGCGTATTAAAGCATCTTCTGGGCGCTCATAGCGAAGGCTTGAAGGATCTGCACGAACCTGTCATCGTCGTGGCACATGAGTTGACGCCCAGCCAGACCGCTCAGCTCAATCCCAAGTTGGTCCATGCGTTTGTGACGGAAGCCGGTGGCCGGGCTAGCCACACGGCCATCATTGCCGCCGCGCTGGAAATCCCGGCGATCGTCGGTGTCGGGCCGTTCCTTTCCGATATATCCAGCGGCGATGAAGTGGTCGTCGATGGCATGCACGGCATCTTCATCATCAATCCGGATGACGAAGCGCGACACCGCTTTGAATCCGCGCGGCATTCTTATGCGAGCTTTGAGCGCGAATTGGATGAGATGCGCGACTTGCCGGCCGTCACAAAGGATGGTCACAAGGTCACGCTACTCGGTAACATCGAGTTTCCCCACGAAGCGGCCCACGCCATCGAGCGCGGCGCGGAGGGCATTGGCCTCTATCGCACCGAGTTTCTTTACCTCAGTCGCGACGAAGACCCGACGGAAGAGGAACAGTTCGAGGCGTTCTGCCGCGTGCTACAGGATATGCCGCCGGGCACGCCGTTGGTGATCCGCACTTTGGACCTTGGTGCCGACAAGTTCAATCCGCGCTCCGGGCCAACTGTTGACGAACAGAATCCTGTGCTTGGCCTTCGCAGCATACGCCTTTGCCTTCAGAACTTGCCGCTGTTTAAGACCCAGTTGCGCGCCATTATGCGGGCCAGTATGTTTGGCGACGTCCGCATTTTGCTGCCCATGATTTCCGGCCTGCGTGAGCTGCGGCAATGCAAGTTGATACTGCGTGATGTGACGGAAGACCTTGAAGAGGAAGGAGTTGCGTTCAACAGCGCGGTGCCGATCGGCACCATGATCGAGATCCCGTCGGCCGCTATCGTGGCGCACCAGCTAGCCCGCGACGTGGATTTTCTTTCCATTGGTACTAATGATCTTGTACAGTATACTCTAGCGGCCGACCGTACCAACGAACACGTCGCCGAGTTGTACAGCGCAAGTGATCCTGCCGTGTTGCAGTTGATTCAGCGTGTCCTTGATGTCGAGCGTGACACCGGCAAGCCGGTGAATGTGTGTGGTGCGATGAGTGGCGAGCCAGTTTATGTGGCTTTGTTGCTCGGTATGGGCCTGCGGCAGTTCAGCGTTCCGCCGCATAACATCCCCGAAGTGAAACGGGTGATTCGGGCCACGACGCTGAGTGATGCCAAAGAGGTTGCCACACGGGCGCTCCAATTGGAGACCGCCACGGAGGTAACCAATTATTTACGTGACCAAACGCGCCGATTGCTTCCGGGTTATGAGATCTGAATAAGCGTCGGCGGGCGATACACAGGAGAGCGGTGACCGCGGGGTTTGATATGCGGCCGGCTATGGATTGCCGGCGGTGACTCCCGGGCCGCGAGGATTTCGTGAATTACAGTGGCGGGCCGCTCACGGCTTATTGCCAGGCGGCGCAGACTATTCGTGACTTTGACTTGCGGACCAATTGGCCCGCCCGGCGGTGTGTCGCCGCCATCTCTAATTACCAACCCTTATCACCACGCCTTCTCATCCGCGAATCGCGGCCCGGCCATCGCCGCGCGGCTCGTCGGTCGAGGGCGGTTCCACACACCGCATAGCGAAAGAGAGCTTATGAAGAAGGAAATGCTGATCAACGTCCTCCAGCCGGAGGAGTGCCGAATCGCCATTCTCGAAGATGGAGTCCTTGAAGAACTTTACGTCGAACGCACAAGCCAGGAAAGTTACGTCGGTAACGTCTACAAAGGCAAGATCGTCAACATCGAACCGAGCATTCAAGCCGCGTTCGTCGATTTCGGCATTGGCCGCAACGGCTTCCTGCACGTGTCCGACGTGGACCCGGCATATTACAAACACCTCAATGTTCGCGGCGGCGGCGGTGGCAATCAAGGTCGGCCACCGCGCCAGGATGATCGGCCGCGCGGCCGGCACGACGAAGCACGTTCGCCGCGGCAAGACGATCGGCCACCGCGCCGCGACGAGTTCCGTTCCGAGCCACCTCGGCGTGAAGAGGCTCGGCAGGAACCACCGCGCGGCCGACGTGACGAACGCCGACCACGGATTGAAGAAGAATACGACGAAGAACCGCGTGGCCGGCGCAACCCGCCGGTACCACCGCCGATGCCGCGTGAAGCGCCGCCGCGTCAGATTGAAACGGCCTTTGGGGCTGATTTGTTCGACGACACGCCCAACGCTTATCAGCCGCCGCCGCGACACCAATCGGATGAAGACCCGTATGCCGGCTTGGCCACGATGATGGGCGAGCAACCGCCGCCGCTGCCGCAACGGCACCAGCCGCGTGATGAAGAGTCGCCGCGTGAACGAGAGCATCGCGATCACCGGCGGCATAGTCGCCGCGAGGATCCGCGGCGCGAGGAAGAACCACCGACAGCTCCGTATCAGATGTTGCCACCGCCTCTGCCACAGCCGCAACCAAAAAAACCCGAGCCGAAGAAGCCGGAGCCGGTCAATGACGGTTTTGGCGCCGG
>JANNLP010000208.1:0-4374 GCA_031396905.1 Gemmataceae bacterium | reverse complement strand
GGTCTCCCCTCTCTCAACCGAGGGGCGCTATGCCGGGTCCATCCGCGGAAGCCCCTCTCTCACTCGAGGGGATTGTTCGAGATCCTTCCCATCTAGCCCTCCATCTCACTCGGAGGGATTATTGGCAGACCAGAACAAACGCTTGCACGCTTGTCTGTTCGTCGCTGTTTGCAGGGAGGTAGTAGTAGTGGTAGTGGTGGTTGTCAGCGACAATTCCATCGGACAGGTCATGTCAAACCCGCCCGCATCACCAGTTCCCGCAGTCACAACTCCGGCCGATTGACTTAAGTCGCTCGTTGTTTCATGCTTGCCGTCGATATCAAACGGCTGACATGCACCAACCAGCGGCCGTCGTCATCCATCATCGCGCGGCGCGTCGGCCCCGCATGCGCGCAATCCCGGTTCGAGCCGAGCCGATGTTTTCGCCCCGAACCCCGAAAACTGCGACATCGGTCGCAGTGGAATGCATCATCAGCTACACGGATGTGAAATGGTAGGTCAGTAGGTGCCGGAATTTCGAGAAAGAAAAAGTCAACCAAGATCGACATGCCTAATGGCGACATTAGGCGAGCGTCGATGCGTGAGCACGACGTGGTTTTCGTTCTCACGGCGATGCGGACTCCACGTCGGGCTTACGCTCCGACGCTCGCCTTCAAATGGCGGCTGCAATTGAACTCACTTTGGCGCATCCGGCGCTCCGACGAACGGGATCACCTCGATTGCCCGGCCGGGGAGGACGTCATCGATCGGGTGCGGTTTCTCTGTCGGCCCTAAGGTGCGGGTGAGGGTAAGGTGCAGTGAGACCACAGCCGATCCTGTTTTTTGCGGCGACTCGGATTTCGCAGCGATAGTGTACTCAGTGTCGATCGTACGCCACGCGTGCCGCACTCGGCCAGTTTCCAAGTCGACCGCGGCGGCGCCGCGGGACACTCCGCGGAAGGCGGATTGGGGCGATGTTCGTCCGACCCAAGTGACGATGGCCTCGTCGCGGCCACGAGTCTGCCGACGGCCGAGGTATTGATACCGCGTTAAATGCTCGGCCCGATCCTCGTAGGAATGTTGCCTGGTCGTAATTGGCAGTTTGGCTTGACTGCTCCAGGAGTCGTCGGGTCGTATTTCAGGCTCCGCAGCACGAATTGTAAAGCCATAGATGCTCTCCAAAGCCATTGTGTTGATCCGTTCCACCGGTGATTGAGCTGCCAGAGGAATCTCGGCAAAATTGAGTTTGTCAATGATTGCACCAGTGGAAGTTAGCATCAGTCTTCCATCGAGTCCCTTGAGATGAGGCAAGAACTCGTTGAATGGCGCGGTGAAGACCTGTCCTTTGAAATAGACGCAGTTCGTGCAGCGAAAACCCAAGTGGTCGCCGGCAGGTGTTCGTTCGTGCCAGCGTTCGTGGTATTCGTGCCTCCCAGTATTTTGTTCCGTAGTGCCGGGCTCAACTGAGCAGTTATAGATACCAAGTTCGACGCTTGTCTCGCCCGAAACGAATGGACGAGCACCGAGATTGGACGGCAGCCGTTTCACCGGTTCACTAATCCGCAGAACCACGGCTTCCCCCCACCGATCTTTGCCGTCAACACCGACGTAGCGAGCGCGAGCCCAATAGACTTGATCCTTGGATTTCGTCGGCAATTCGACAGCACCCGCGTAGCGGCGCGGTTCGCCAGCTTTGCGGTCCGGGTCCGCGGGTGCGCCGAGACTGATCGTGACGGGCGGGCCGTCGTCGGGCTGCACCACTGGCATGATGTCGGAGCGACGTTGTTCGCCCGGCTTACCCGCCCAAACATCGAGCGCCAACTTGCCAACGCGGCGCAGTGGATCGGCCAGTTTGACTTCAATTGGAAGTTCTAGGCGGTGATTCAGCTCATACGCCTGACCCGGCACCATCTCGACGACCCGGCCGCGAAGGAATGCCATCGCATGGTCCGCGGGCACCGCGAATCGACTGGAGAGGCTTGGGAATCCGTTGACCAAGAACGCGACAATCCTCCCATTCGCATCCACGATCGGTGCGCCCGCCAATCCTGGATCCATGCCTCCTTCCAGCTGTAAGAAACGCACGGCACCACTTTTTGTGGAAACGCGCCCAGCCAGCACCGTTTGCCGAACCTTGAGTATGAGCGCGGGAGGATCGCCCGGGCCCTTCCAATTGATGAGCGCAGTTGTTGGAAAACCGACCGAATAGAGCGCCTGTGTTTCGTAAACGGTGCTTGCGGATACAACCTCAAGTGGAGCTGGTAAGTCCGGCAAGTCCACCCGCAAGGCCGCGACATCCGAAGTGCGATCGTAGGCCAACAGTTCCGCGACTGCCGAACGTTCCGATGGTAGTCCAACGTCCAAAAACGCTTTGATCTCTTTGGGGGGTGCGATGACATTCTGATTCATGGCCAAGGCCGCGATCGTCGTCACCACCAAGCCGGGTTCGACGGCAAGACAACCAGAACCAATGTGTACCGAACCGTCTGCGGCGGTCACTCGTAGTTGCACGGCTGCCTTTTTCACGCGTGTCAGCGCCTTTTCCGAAAGCGATTTCGGCACGGCCAAGTGCTTCACCGGTTCAGGCATGTTGGCTCCATATATTCGCACCAGCGCCAATTTGAAACGTGGCTCAACCAGGACAACGCCAGCAGCATATTTTGTCTCGGTGCCATCAGCGCTGCGAATGCCCACGTCAATAGATATCGGCTGGGGGCTATTCACTTCGGTCATGCCCAGTAAGTCGCTACTGACTTGAATTACGCCCTTCTCGGAAGTCAGAAAACCGTGGCCTTTGGCTTCGCCAGCCGCAGTGACGGCCAGAACTTTAATTTCCGGGCTGTCAGCAGTCGTTGATTTCGGTTGCTTGGTAACAGTAGTCGTGGCTACGGAGCTGCCGCTGAGCAGACCCATCATTTCCAACGCCACGACAACGCCGAACGCGAGCGCGCCGCCGAACGCGATCACCAAAAGCAGAGCATTCTGTCGGCGAGCCGTCCGCCACGTTCGTTCAACAATGCCGGTTGCCCGCGCCTTGACAGGTTCACCGGCCAGGAAGCGACCCAAGTCGTCTGCCAATTCTTCTGCGCTGGCATAGCGTTGGGTCGGGTCTTTGCGAAGGCACTTCAGGCACACCGTTTCGAGATCGCGCGGCACTTTCGCATCAATGGATCGCAGCGATGGTGGGTCGCTATTCAACACCTGATGCAGCGTCTCCAATGGAGAGCTCGCCTTGAACACCGGCCGGCCCGTGAGGCATTCGTAGAGAATCGTTCCCAGTCCATAAACATCGGCGGCAGCTGTGACGGTACGGTTGCGGCCATCGGCCTGCTCGGGAGCCATGTTGCTTGGCGTGCCCAACACCGCACTCGAGCCGGTGAGACTCATGTCGGAGTCGAGTCGCTTGGCCAGCCCGAAGTCGGCAATCTTGGGAAGCAGATCGTCCACCGATGTAACGGTGGGGGCTGTCGTTAGTGAACTGCCTCTGTCGTCGGTGGATTCGACCGAGGTATTTCGCAAAAGTACATTACCCGGTTTGAGATCGCGGTGAATGATCCCGTTTTGATGCGCATAGTGGGTGGCTCGGGCCAAAGTGCGGATGAGGCGGGCGGCGGTCATGGGTGGCAGCGCGCCTTGTTTGAGCCGCTTGGACAACGTGCCGCCGGCGACATATTCGAGCGCGCAGTACGGCAAGCCCTCGACTTCGCCCACGGCGTGAATCTGCACAATGTTCGGATGTTGGAGTGCGGCAACTGATTCGACTTCGCGCCGAAATCGCGCACGATCGGTCGGCGCGGCATGTGACCCCGCAAGAATCATCTTCAACGCGACGGTGCGATTCAATTGAACGTCACGGGCGCGATATACCACGCCCATCGCGCCGCGTCCAAGTTCCTCGTGAATCTCGTAACCAGGCACATTGGTCGGCCGATACGCGTCGCGTGCGGTGATTGCTTCGATGCCGGTCAATACATCGCTTCGCCAACTGCCTTGTTCGCCGCATACCGGACACTCTTGCGAAACATCAAGCGTAGCCTCGGCATCGGCGGGCTGCGTGCGCCAACTATGGTTGCGCGGACAAACCCAAACTCCGGACATGCGCATCCTCGGATCGAGGCAGTTGTGGAGAGGCGGTTATCTTAGCGATGAAATGCCAGAATGATCTAATTGTGGAAACAAGACGATTCGTTAGTGTGCGACGATCATTGCTCTCGTCGAAGGCAGATTTGCCGTATTCGTTTAAGCCCCCACATCCTCATCCAACTCCAGCGGCCCCCTTCCAAATCGTTTGCGCATCGCATTCACGGCGTTGTGGATTCTTGGCCAGCGGACAAATCGTTGTTCGAGGCGGCGTTTGCCGGGGAACTCGGTGAGCATGAGGCCGAGGAGGATCGT
>JANNLP010000155.1:0-4587 GCA_031396905.1 Gemmataceae bacterium | reverse complement strand
CGTCTCCGGCAATGTGCTGCGACGCGGCACCTGCAAATCCTGCGGCTGCATCGGCCGGCTCGGAAAATGGGCCCTCGAGCGCCGCCGTGAAAAGAAGAATAAAATCGATCTGACGCCTTGGCTCACAACATTTCGCAAACTGATTAATCACCACCGGGCCACAACCCAAACCGCCCGCAGCCGTTCGTCGCCACGGCCACGCGTTATGGACAAATGAACGAAGCGCTGGATTCATTGAAGGGTCGGTCGAGGCTCACGGCCGCCATCTGCGGCAACGACTACTTAAACACCAGCGGTCAAGTTGCTCGCCCTTGAGTCGGTCACCTGTCCCGAGTCACCGACTTCGGAAGCAGCACCGGCCGGGCTGCCAGGAACACCCAACGACGATTCTCCAACACGCCGTAACGCATTGCCAGTGGCGGCACAATCCCTAATCGAATCTGCCCCTCGTCTTGCGACAAGTCCATCAACGGGTCACCGAATTGAGGATAAATCTCCAACCGCCGATGGAACTCTCTCAGCGCCGCCACGAAAGCGCCGCCGTCGCCCCGCGCTTTGGCTTGGTCGGCCAACTCTATTAGTTTTTCACGTACCCAGCTTGAAACGCTGACTTGGTAACGCTGAGGTACTTCTGTACCCTCGCTCACGATCGGTTCACCCGAACCTCGATCTCGGCGATGAGTGCGTCGAGTGGGTGGCCACCAGTTGCCTGGATCTCGCGCACGCCCTCCTGATATTCCTGTTCGTCGAAGGTTTGTTTGGCCCATTCCAGCAAGTCGGGCGGAACCGGCTCGTATGGGAACGGCGAAGGCACATCGGTCGGCGACGGTGGCATGGAGAAACCTCGTGACACACGATACCCAAATTTAATCATATCACTTGGATCGGAAAATGTGGCTTCCGCTGCCGAACGCATCGCCGCACACCTGCCGGGGCATCGTCCGGCTGACTTCACACTACTCGCTATGCCCGCTCCGGTCAGGTGCAGCGGCTAGTTAGCCATTGCCGTTGCGGTATAGCGATTCGATCATCTGTCGCAATGCCGGGTCTTGGACCTGAGCGGGATCTGGTGGGCTTGTCCCTGATCGACCAGGTAAGGTATCGAGGAGACTGAGCACTTTGGCCTTTTCAACGTCTTGCCACGATTTACACAGTTCGTCCCAAGCTACTTGTGATCGAGGACCCAGCCACTGAAAAAAAACACTCGGGCCGAAGGCTCGATGCGACGCGATGTTCTGAATATCTTCCATTAGTCCAATGACTGCCAATTCGTTTACCTGTTCGTTTCCCTCTTCAACAAATCGTTCAAGAAGCGCGAACGCGGCCGGGAACTCTGAAAGGTTAGCCTTCTCGTAACTCTGCACAAGATGATGAGCCACGACAGCCACATCATTGTAGTGACCGCGCTCGCAGTCCCCGCTCCAAGACTCGAGGTATTGTTGCCACGCCGCATCAATACTTGGGCAGGCAGCGAGAAATGCTGGAACAACATCCGCGACCGTCATTCAATGCCTCTTCTCTTGTGGCCGAACGCTTCGCCCACCCGCTGTGCCAATCGTCCCGCCAACTTCAAACTACACCACGTGCCCGCCCCAGCCAGGTCCAGCGACTGCTTCGGCCGCTCTTACACCACTCGACTCCGTGCGAACGCCCGCCTTTTGTATTGACAGTTGGAATGGAAGGAAGTAACTAGCCCCACACGTGATGGTAGGGAGAAGACACGCGACGTACGGGAGGAGACGATGGCTCGCCGCGGCATGCTGACTGGGGCGACTTTCGTCATGCTGTCGGCCGGATTGCTCCACGGGCAAGCGCCGACACCGCCCGAACCGACCGTCACCGCACCCGCGCCCGCGCCGGTGCCGGTGCAACGGAACTTCAATTGGATTCAGGGCGAAGTCGCCCCGCCAGCCGCCTCCAACCGAAAGGCGTTCCCATACGCCGACCTCAGCGGGGTGTTCCAGGCCGATGCCGGCTGGTTCGCGCAAACGGCGGCTAACCGTGAAAGCGTCGACGACGTGCTGGACGGGGCGGCGTTCCGCCGCGCTCGGCTCACCGCCGTCGGTGCGGTGGCCGAGAACGTCGACTACCGCTTTCAGATGGACTTCGCGTTCTTCGCCCGGCCCACGTTCACCGACGTGTATTTCGACGTCACCGATCTGCCGTTCGGACGGGCACGGGTCGGCCAGTGGAAGCAGCCCGTCGGGTTGGAAGAGACGACCAGTTTTCGCTTCAACCCATTCATGGAGCGGGCCAGCATCTTCCTGCTCAAGCCGTTTCGCCGGCTCGGGGCGGGCGCTCTCGGGACTTCAGAAGACGAGACGTTCACCTGGGCGGCGAGCGTTTTCCGCTCCGGTCAGGATCAGTTCGGCGGCGATATCACGGACAACGGCGGGGCGGCCGGTGCCGCGCGGCTCACTGCGGCCCCGATCTACGACGACGACGGCGCGCGGGTGCTGCACCTCGGCGGTTCGTACCACTTGGCCGGCCCGAGCAACGACTCATTACGCTTTGGGGCGTTCGGCGGGAACGCCCCCGAGTTCGGCCTCATCACCGGCACTTTCGGCAACCCCTCGTTCGCCGCCAGCACTCCGTCCTTCGTAGACACCGGCGTCTTCGCCGCGAACTTGTACCAATTATTGTCGGCGGAAGTGGCGGCCGTCCTCGGGCCGTTCTCCGTTCAGGCGGAAGGGGTCATTGCCCGGGCCGACCGACCTTCCGCCGACGCCGCCGACTTTTACGGCGGGTATGTGTTTGTGTCGTACTTCCTATTCGGCGGCCGGCGGGTCTACGATCGCTCCATTGGCGCGTTCGGCCGTCTGAAGCTAGGCCGCGCCTTTGGCCGAGACGATGACGGTTGCTGCCGAGGGGGAGATTTTGAACTCGTCGCGCGGTTGTCCCACCTGAGCTTAACCGACAGCGGCATCATCGGCGGGCGGATCACCGACGCCACCTTCGGGCTAAATTGGTACCTCAACCCGTACACGAAACTCTCAACCAACATCATTCAGGTCCACATGGACCGTCCCCCGGTCGGCCAGTCGCAGGCGACAGTGTTCGCCATCCGCGCGCAGGTCGAATTCTGATTTGCAGCGTGATTCTCTTGTTGCTTCGAAAACAGGCTTTGATCAACTAAACAGTTTCAGAACAACCGGGTCTTGCGGCTTCAGGAACTGACAGCCAAAAACCCACGAGTCGCGTTCTTTCTTGACGTGACATACTTTCAGGTCGATCGACGCAGTAGATTTGGCATCCAACTGGCATTGAATGCGGATCGACTGCCCCACGCTGACTTCAGATTCGGATGCGATGCATAAGCCGCCGCTCGACTTGTTCATCACGTGGCCCTGGCAAAACCCCGAATCGTCATGGATGAAGACCGGCAGTCTATCACCCGACTTTCGAACATCTTCGCGACGCTCGGCTATGGCCAAACTGACTTTTTCGCAAGTATCAGGTCCAGCCGAATCAACTCCCAGTTCACTCAAAAGTTTTGACACGTCCTGCCGTGGGCGTACCACATGAGGCCGAGACTGTGGCAACGGTTGCGATGGAACCAAGTATACACAATGCAGCAACCAAACCAGCGTGATTGCACAGGCACTATGAAGCGGCAGTATTATGGCAGGCGTGAGCTGAATGATCCCCATGATCGGGTACACCCGTTACGCAATTTCGACCTGATTGACGGAATCTGGCATTCGGACGACACAGGGGGAAGCCACCAGAGTGTAGGTTACGGCAGGAGAACCGTCAAATGTGAGCGACCTATTCTTCCGGGGTCTTCGCCCGGCTGACTTTTGACTACACGACGTGCCCGCCGATTGCTGTAGCGGCTGTTTCGGCCGGTTCCGAAACCGCGACGGACTCAGGCTTGGAAGCGAAGACAAACGCTCGCCGACTCGGGTACTCCACGTCCGGGTAAGGATCTCGCTCGATCACTTCCACTCTCGCAAACCCGGCGCGGGCAAGTTCGTCGGCGATGGTCGCCGGACGGAAGTAGAAAAAATCCAGTGTCAAGACACGGCCGAGGAACCCTTCGACGTGAACAGCGCCCTCCCCGGCGTGAAAGGCCAGGAGGAGCCGGCCTCCCGGCCGCAGCACCCGGTACATCTCCGTCAGCGCCTGCCGCAGCTGGGCCGGTGAGAAATGGACGATGGCGTAGAATGCGACCACCCCGGCGACTGTCCCGTCGGACCGTGGCAAGCTCAACATGTCCCCCTGCTCGAACGCGATATCAGGGTGTAGCCTTACGGCTTCTCGCAACAGTTCCGCCGAGACATCCAGACCACACACGCGGGCGTCGCAACCGTGCAGATATGCCGTTGTTTGTCCGGGGCCGCATTCGAGATCGCACACTTGCCCGCGCCCCCGGACTTCGGTTGCGAACCGACTGAGCAATTCCCGGTCGAGTGGCTTGTGTTTGAGTTCGCCAGCGAAGCGATCCGCGTACTCCCGCGCGACGGCGTCGTAACACGTCCGGATGTGTTCGGTCGTCTGCTCCACCACACTAGGCCTCGCTCGCCGAACACCAAGCTCACCTGCCGCGGCAATCGTCCGGCTGACTTCAAACTACAAGACGTGCCC
>JANNLP010000096.1:0-14443 GCA_031396905.1 Gemmataceae bacterium | reverse complement strand
CCAGCGACAAATCCGAATTCGGCTTCCGCATCCTTACGGAGAAAGATGCCGAAGCGCTCGATGTCGTGCGCCATTCATGCGCGCACGTGATGGCCCGCGCGGTGATGCGGTTGTTCCCCGGCACACAACTCGCATTCGGCCCGGCGACAGAAACAGGCTTTTATTACGACATTGATTCACCAACACCGATCCGCGAGGAGGACTTTCCGCGCATCGAAGCGGAGATGAAGAAGATCGTCGAGAAAGCCGAGCCGTTTGAACGGTTTGAACGGCCGACAGCCGAGGGCAAGGCGCTATGCGCTGACATGGCCCAGGCATACAAGGTCGAACACATCGACGGCGTGCTCAGCCAGTTCCCGACGCTCAGCTTCTATCGCCAGGGCGAGTTCATTGACTTGTGCCGCGGCCCGCATGTGCCTCATGCCGGCCGCATCGGCGCTTTCAAGATTCTCAGCATTGCCGGGGCGTATTGGAAAAACGATTCCAGCCGCAAACAGTTGCAACGGCTTTATGCCACCGCATTCTTCAATCAGAAAGAACTCGACGCTTATCTCACGCTCGTCGAGGAAGCGAAGAAGCGCGATCACCGCGCGCTCGGCAAGCAGTTGAAGCTGTTCACCATCAGCCAGATGGTCGGCAGCGGCTTGATCCTGTGGATGCCGAAGGGCGCGATCGTGCGCGGCTTGCTCGAAGCGTTCATCAAGGATGAACTGGTCAAGCGCGGCTATCAGCCGGTGTACACACCGCATATCGGCCGGCTGGAGTTGTACCGCACCTCCGGGCACTTTCCGTACTATCGTGATGCCCAGTTTCCGCCGATGTACAATCGGCCGGCTGCCGGTGCCTTGGACATTTGCCAATACCGCCTGGCCATGGGTGAGGTAGACGAGAAGAAGGAGAAGGCGTTCGTCGATTACGTGAAGCAGGCACATTTTGTACCGCCGGGCTACGAGGCGTTGCCGACTCAGGCGGCGAAGTTGGATGCGGTGCATCAGTATGTGTTATCGCTGTTGAAAGTGATGCAGGTCGAACTGCCCGACTATCACAAGGCGATCAACCATGTGCAGCGGGCTGACGTGCTGTTGAAGTGGCTGATGGATCAGGAAGGTTTCCTGCTCAAGCCGATGAACTGCCCGCACCACATTCATATTTACAAGGCCGAGCCGCGCAGCTACCGCGACTTGCCCGTCCGGCTGGCCGAGTTCGGCACGGTGTATCGCTACGAACAGACCGGCGAACTCAACGGCATGACCCGAGTCCGCGGCTTCACGCAGGACGACGCTCACCTGTTTTGCACGGAGGAGCAGGTCGAGCATGAGATGAAAGCCAACCTCGAGTTGGTGCTGTACATCCTCCAGTCGCTCGGCTTGAGTGATTACCGCGTGCGCGTCAGTCTGCGCGAACCGGGTGCAGACAAGTACGTCGGCGACCCCGCGAATTGGGACAAGGCTGAGGCGACACTGAAACAACTCGTCCAGGAATCCGGCATGAACTTTACTCTGGAGCCGGGCGAAGCCGCGTTTTACGGGCCGAAGATCGACTTCGTGGTCCGCGACTGCATTGGCCGGGAGTGGCAACTCGGCACCGTGCAACTCGACTACAACCTGCCCGAGCGGTTCGATCTCGAATACGTCGGGGCCGACAACCACACGCATCGGCCCGTGATGATCCACCGCGCGCCGTTCGGCAGCATGGAACGCTTCATGGGCATCCTCATCGAGCACTTTGCCGGCGCGTTCCCGCTGTGGCTCGCACCGGAGCAGGTGCGCATCCTGCCGATCAGCGAAAAGTTCAGCGACTACGGCATGGAGATCGAAGCGAAGCTCAAGGAAGCCGGCTACCGCGTGGAAGGCGACTACCGCCCGGAAAAGATCGGCGCAAAGATCCGTAGCGCGCAACTGGACAAAGTGCCGTACATGCTGGTCGTCGGCGAAAAAGAAGCCGCCGCCCGCACAGTGGCCGTGCGCGACCGCGTGGAAGGCGACCTCGGCGCGATGACAATGGTCGAATTACTGGTGCGCCTGAACAAGGAAGAAAAAGAACGCACCATCCGGCAAGTCTCAACAGCCACCGCGAACCTGACGGAGAGCGGAGCGAAGTATGAGGGCTAAGCAATGCTAAAGCCCATCCGTTGCAACGGGTGGGCTTTTCTGACGGTTCAATTCTCATGACCCATCACGGCGAATACAAAGTCCCCGGCGGTAAGTTGGTGGTTGCCGACTTTAGTGTCGTTGCTAACCGGCTTGCCGGCGTACGCGTCAGTGGCGATTTCTTTTTGTTTCCAGATGGCGCGATTCATGTAATCGCCGCGGCGCTGGAAGGTGCGCCGGTGGATGCACTGCCTTCCCATTGGGCCGACCGCATTCGTGCCGCGTTGGATCCCTCGGTCGAAATGTTGGGCTTTGGACCGGATGATGTCGCGGAGGCTGTGCGCCGGGGGTTGCATGGTTGATGAAGTCTTGGCCAAATGGCGGGCGGCTCGCTGGTCGATCATTCCTGAAACCGTGGAATCGCCGGCGATGCATGTGGCATTGGATGAAGCGCTGCTCAACGCGGTGATTGCCGGGACACGAGGTCCGACGCTCCGGTTTTGGGCGTGGGCTTCGCCAGCTGTCATCATTGGCCGATTTCAGTCACTGAAGAACGAAGTGGATGCGGAAGCGGCGCAGGCGATGGGTGTCACCGTGGTGCGGCGCCTCTCCGGCGGCGGGGCCATGTATGTCCGGCCGGGTGCTTCAATCACCTATTCGCTATATGTGCCGGATGCGATGTTGCAGGGCATGACGATTCGCGATTCGTACGCCTTCTGTGATGCGTGGGTGGTCCAGTCGCTGCGGAAGCTTGGTGCGGATTTGAGTTATGTCCCTCTCAATGACATTGCGTCGCCGGTGGGAAAGGTGGGAGGAGCAGCCCAAGCCCGGCGGCCCGGTGCGGTGTTGCACCATACCACCATTGCCTGGAACATGGATGCTGGCGAAATGATGCGCATTCTTCGCATCGGCCGGGAGAAAATCTCCGACAAAGGCATCGGCAGCGCGGCCAAGCGGGTGCATCCGTTAAGCGAACAAGTGTCGGTAAGCCGGGAACAGGTTGTTGCCACCTTGGAGGCCGACTTCCGCCATCAATATATATGGGAGGCGGGTTCCATTTCGTCCGAGGAGATGGCGGCCGCTAGTTCACTAGTCCATTCAAAGTACGGCATGATAGCGTGGACGCAGGAATTGGAGTAGCCGCCCTATGGACTTTGCAGTCCGTGGTCGCATACTGATTATTCGAGCACGATAGGTACTGGTAGACGAAGTTGTCGGCGGTTTTTCGCAGGAATGTCAGGGCTTACTCAGGAAGAACCACGCCCAACGCCTTTGGCGACACGATCGATACAAGACCTTGGGGCCAGCAGCCACGCGGTTCGTCCGGGTGGGTCTGGTCCGCGTTGCTTTTTTTTGTAAGATACTGGGTTCCAGAAACTGGGAATCCTTGCGCCTATGAGGCGATCATGAAAGTTCGGGCGAGTATTCGCAAAATTTGCGAGAATTGCAAGCTGATCAAGCGGCACGGAAAGCTGCTGGTCATTTGTACCAACCCACGCCATAAACAACGGCAAGGCTAGGAGAGACCGCGCATGCCCCGTATCCTCGGTGTGGACCTCCCGCCCGACAAACCGACCTACATTTCCCTCCGTTACCTGTTTGGTATCGGGCCAACGTTGTCGCTGCGCATCTGCGATCAGGCCAATGTCGATCCGCAGCGGCGTGCCCGCGAACTCAGCGAAGATGAAGTGGCTCGTATCACCGTGCTGCTCGACCGCGAGTATACGGTGGAAGGCCAGCTCCGCCGGCAGACGCAACAGAATATTCAACGGCTGAAGGACATCAACAGCTATCGCGGCAGTCGACATCGCCGCTCGCTACCTGTCCGCGGCCAACGCAGCAAGACAAACGCCCGAACACGCAAAGGCCCGCGCAAGACCGTTGCCGGCAAGAAGGGCGTCAAGGAAATGCGCTAAGTTGCTGAGGCAACTGATCGCCAAGGCCGACCACCACGACATTCGAACCGACCACCGAATATGGCAAAAACCAAGAAACGCAAAGCTCGCAAGAACGTCAGCCGGGGTATCGCCCATATTCAGGCCACGTTTAACAACACGATCATCACGATCACGGACGCTAATGGCGACGTGCTGTGCACCGCCTCCGCCGGGATGGTCGGCTTCAAAGGCTCACGCAAGAGTACGCCGTTCGCCGCCCAGCGGGCATCGGAAGTATGTGCCGAGCGTGCCATGAAATTCGGCCTCAAAGAGGTCGAGGTGCGGATCAAGGGGCCGGGTTCGGGCCGCGAGTCCGCCGTCTCGGCTCTGCAAGGTGCCGGCCTCTCGGTGAAAGCCATTGAGGATGTGACACCAATGCCGCACAACGGCTGCCGCCCGCCAAAGAAACGCCGCGTGTAGTAGTGGCTGCGTCCACTCCACAATTAACAAGCTGACTGACCACTGACCACTAGCCACTGATAACTATTTATGGGCCGAACACTCGATCCCGTTTGCAAGCTGTGCCGCCGCGAAGGCATGAAGCTTTACCTCAAAGGCAAGCGCTGCGACTCGCCGAAATGCCCCATTGAACGGCGTTCCGGTAAAGTGCCGGGCATGCACGGTGGCCGCCGCGCCAAGGTCAGCGAATACGGCGTCCGCCTGCGGGAGAAGCAGCGGCTCAAGCGCTTCTATGGTGTGTTTGAGCGGCAGTTCCGCCGGTATTATGGCATCGCCACCCGGACCAAAGGCAACACCGGCGAAGCATTGCTCTCAATCATGGAGCGCCGGCTCGATAATGTCGTGCATCGACTAGGCTTTGCACCGTCGCGAGCTTCGGGCCGACAGTTGGTCAGTCATGGCCACGTGTTGGTCAACGGCAAGTTCTGCAACGTGCCGAGCCGATTGTTGAAACCCGGTGACAACGTCGGCGTCAAGACACACAAACGCAGCACGGATTTGGTGCGAATCAACCTCGGCGACAGCCCGCCGATGTTGCCCGATTATCTGGAAGTGGTTTCGACCGATCCGCCGACAGCACGCATGACGCGCATGCCGTCGCGGGGCGATGTCGATCCGCATATCCAGGAAGTCCGCGAGAACTTGATTATCGAGTTCGTGTCGCGGTGACGCTCGGCGTCACAGGCTTCGACCCTAAAAGGATTCTCCGGCCCGATCGCGGGCCGCCCGGAGGCGAACAATGCGTATTCGATGGCGCGGTTTGGAACTGCCCAGCAAAGTCAACTGCGATTTCAGCGCGCTCACCGACACTTATGGAAAGTTTGTCGCCGAGCCGTTCGAACGCGGATTCGGCAGCACCGTAGGTAACAGTCTTCGACGGGTACTATTGTCCAGCCTCGAAGGCTCGGCCGTCACCCGAATCAAGATTCAGGGTGTGCAGCACGAAGTCACCACCATCCCCGGCGTGGTTGAAGATGTCACGGACATTGTCCTGAACATCAAGAGCCTGGTTATCAAGAACACCAGCGATTTGCCCAAGACGGTCCGCATCTCCCGACACGAGGCCGGTGTCGTTACCGCCGCCCACATTCTCGCGGACGATGCCATCCAGATCGTGAATCCGGAACACGTGATTGCCACGCTCACTGGCGACGTGCCATTCGTGGTCGAAATGACCGTGGAAAATGGCCGCGGCTATCGCACCTCGGAAGAAAACGTCGGCACCGAGCGCGAAATCGGCATGATCCCAATCGATTCGAGTTTCACTCCCGTCGTCCGCGTGAAATACGAGATTGAGGAAACCCGCGTCGGTCAGAAGACCAACTACGACAAGCTGATCCTGGAAGTGTGGACCAACGGCACAGTGCGGCCGCAAATGGCTCTTGTCGAAGGGGCCAAGATCATGCGTAAGCACTTGAACCCGTTTGTGCAATACGCTGAGCCGGGGCCGGAACTGCCGATCGACGACCGGGCCGAACCGACCGGTGTCATCATCGATGTCATTGATCACGAACTCGAAAAGAAGCTGGCCATGAGCCTGGCCGAGTTGGAGTTATCGGTCCGCGCAACCAATTGTCTAGAATCCGAAGGGATCACGACCGTGCGCGACCTGGTAATTCGCAACGAAGAAGAGTTGCTTGAAGTTCGCAACTTCGGCGAGACCACGCTGAAGGAAGTACAAGAGAAACTTGAGGAACGCGGCCTGTCTCTGGGCACGCGCTTGCCGACCGGCGCCCGTAAGTAGGCAACGGTCCGCTATTGGAGTTGACGATGCGTCACAGGAAAGCCGGCCGCATATTGGGCCGAAATGCCAGTCACAGGTTAGCCATGTTTCGCAACATGACGCGATCGTTGTTTGAGCACGGGCAGATCACCACGACGTTGCCCAAGGCCAAAGAACTACGGCCATTCGTCGAAAAGCTGATTACGCTGGCGAAGGAAGGTACGCTGCACGCCCGTCGCCGTGCTGCCGCCAAACTGTCCGACAAGATCGCCGTCCAGCAACTCTTCCAGGACATTGCCCCGCGCTTTGTGGACCGCAGCGGCGGCTACACCCGTGTCCTGCGATTGGCCACGGTCCGCCTCGGCGACGCCGGCCAAATGGCCGTGATTCAACTCCTCAAAGCCGGTGAGACCCGCGACCGCCGCACAGATGCAGCGGAGCCGGTCGCTCCGAGCGTTTCAAAGTAGCATCGATTCATGACGAATAGCGGCGAGCCGTTCACGACCAGTGAGCGGCTCGCTTCATTTTCAGGTGATGCCCCGGCCCGTTTGGCTCATAAAACAACTGTCCCGCTTCAGACCGCACCGGAGACACGACCAATGTCCGCGCCGCGCACCGCCGCCACTCGCATCCTTGGATTGCAACTCACCCCCGGCAAGTTCCGCGGGTTGCAACGCATTGCCAACCCCAACGGCACGCTGACGATGGTCGCGCTGGATCAGAACAGCTCGATGATCTCCATGATCAAGGACAGCCTCAAGAAGAAGGGCGAAGACCGCGAGCCGACATACGAGGAAATCGTCGAAGCGAAAATTCACCTGGCCGCTCGCTTGGGTCCGCACGGCTCGGCACTTTTGGTTGACGCTTACTATGGCGTGTGGAACTCCCTGATCACGTATTCAATTCCGCGCAACACCGGCTTGCTCGTCCGCGTAGAAAAGTCCGGCGGCGAAAAGAACAAGTTCGGCGCACCGATGGGCGCATTCGAACCGGGTTGGTCCGTCGCCAAGATCAAGTCGATGGGTGCCGATGCCGTGAAGCTGCTGGCCCAGTTCGAGCCGACGGAAATGGAGTCGGCCGAGCATAACTTCCGCTTCATCAAGCAGGTTTACGAAGATTGCCAGAAGCACGATATCCTGATGCTCCTGGAAACCATCGCATTCCCGTTTGGCGGCGAAAAGAAAGACGCTGCCAGCTTCCTCGACCGCAAGGTGGATACGGTCGTCGAAAGCGCCCGGCAACTGTCACGCTTCTGCGATGTCTACAAAGCCGAGTTCCCCGGCTGGCTCAAGATGCATTCCGAAGCGCAACTGCGCGACAACCTCAAGGCACTTGATCAGGCCTGCGAACGCCCGTGGGTGTTGCTCAGTGCCGGCGTCGATTTCCCCGATTACAAGCGGCAAGTGGAGATGGCCGTCGAGTGCGGGGCCAGCGGCGTGCTGGGCGGCCGCGCGTTCTGGAAGGAATACTTCCTCAAGGATGGCCATGCCGCCCGCGATCAATTCCTTACCAGCGAATGCGTCGAGCGCGTCAAGACCATCGACACCATGGTCAAGACCAAGGCCAAGCCGTGGTTCCATCGCTACGGTCTGACCGCCGAGAGCTTCGGCAACGTCCGCGTCGCCGAGAATTGGCACTTCCGCTACGCCGGCGCGGGAGCCGGCGGTGCCGCCGCCAAGTTCGTCGAAGGCGAGACGTACTAATCATAACGTCGAGTCCGGCTCTGTTCCTTTCGTAATGTCAATCATCACGTTGTTGGCATTGGAGCAATGACTCGTGACGCCTGCAAACCCCGTGGAAACTGTCGGCGACAATGCGGCCGTCTGGACCAATGCCGGACGCCGCACTCGCGGCGCGCTGGTAATAGTCATGGGCTGCCTGGCCATGATCGCGCCGATTTTTGCCGGGCCGCTGGCGATCACACTGGTTGGTTTGCTTCTGATCGTGTGCGGCGCGCTGGAGATGTTCGAGACGTTTCGCCTGCCGGATGAATCGAGCCAGCGCTCGGCTTATCTGAGCGGTGTCTTGTCCATACTTGTCGGCATTTTGCTTTTGAACAATCCAAAAATCGTCTTCGGCGGCCTGGGCCTGTTTTTTGGCGGGTCGTTCTTGATCGATGGGATCAACAAAGTCATTGCCGCCTGGAGAGCGAGAACGCGCGAATCATATTCACATTGGACTTTCGTTGCCGCCGTCGTGAACGTGTGCCTGGGTCTGGTGCTCATCACCGGCTGGCCGTTTTCCGGCGTGCGTATCATCGCGGTGCTGGTGGGCATCCGCATGTTGACTGCCGGCTGGGCCATGATGCTCGGGCGGGAAAAACCGGCACCCGTCATAGCTGTCGTCGAAGGGCATCCCGACCGCCGGCTGAACTTGCCGGCCCATGCCGAGTTTGCCCGGCTTAATGACGTCTTGGATACTGAAGAGAAAAGTCGGAGGGCGATCGATGCGTACTGGTGTTGGATGTTCATCGTGCTGTTTTTCGCAATTCACATCGGCCGCATGAACGTCGAGTGGAACCTGGTTGGACTGACCGCGCCGCTGTTTGCAGTATTGGGCGACGTGGCCACCTCAGTGATTTTCGCTTTCGGCATGATCCTGCCGTCGCGGCTGGCATGGCGCAAGTTGACGCGCATGCCGGAGCGTCACGGCTGGAAGAACGCCCTTGCTCGAATCGACCACGGCCAGTCACCAGGACTGACGGGCAGAGTCTACCAGGCTTGGTTGACGCATCGCCTCCGTTTTTCCCGACGCTTCGCCCGGATGTGCCATTCGCCATGGGCGGCATTGCGCTGGGGCATGCAAGTGGGATTGCCGGCAACCGCCATCCTGATTGCGGTGAATCCCATTTGGGGTCTCAACTGGTTTTTCAACAGCGAGGCTTGGACCACCGGTCTGTGGAATCGCTGGGCCGAAGCACGTACCGACACCTGGCGCGAGAACATGATTGAAGCGGTTGGCATCACGTATCGAGATAAGAACATTCCCGCCGACCGGTTGTTTGACCTGTCGCCCGAAGGCGTCAACGGCCGCGATGACTTCAGCTTTCTGGTGCTGGGCGATACGGGCGAAGGTGGCACCGCCCAGCATTCTTTGCGGGATCAATACCTGTCACTGGGTCAACGACCCGATGTCAAGTTTCTGGTCATCTCTTCCGACGTGATCTATCCCGACGGCGCCATGAGCGACTACGAACCAAAGTTCTATTTGCCGTTTAAAGGCTTCACCAAACCGATCTACGCCATCCCGGGCAATCACGATTGGTATGACGCGCTGGAGGCATTTGCCGCCAACTTCCTGGAGCCTGACGCCGCCCGGGCCAGCATGCTCTCGCGTGTAAAAACGGACGGCCACCTCACCACAACCACGGAAGGTCGCATCGACCGGTACATCCAGCAAGCTGCCCGGTTACGCCAGGACTACGGCGTCAGCAATGGTTTCCAACGCGGTCCGTTTTTCGAAGTGCAGACGGATCGCTTTGCACTGATCGCTGTCGATACCGGCGTTTTGAAAAGCGTCAACAGCACACAGTGGACGTGGCTCAAAGATTCATTGGAGCGTGCCAGAGGAAAGTCGATCATGGCGATCCTTGGCCATCCGCTCTATGCGGGCGGCCGTTATCAGGGTGGCACAGATGCGCCGATCGCCGGTGAGTGGATCGGCGACGGCATCGAGCCTTTCATCGCCATCCATCGGCTTCTCAAGGATCACAACGTGGAAATCGTCATGGCCGGCGATACCCACTACTTCGAGCACTACGTGGAAAAATACGAGTCATCCGGCAGTTCACGCACCATGCAGCACTTCGTCAACGGCGGCGGCGGCGCTTACATCAGCATCGGCACGCCGCTCGATTGGCCACGGCAACCCGCCGTCCCTGATTGTGCTTTCTTTCCACGCACCGATGTCGTCACCGCCAAGCTGGACCGTGACACTCCAAACTGGAAAATGCCGCTATGGCTGTGGGCGAAACACTTCCGCGCCTGGCCCGCCACGGTTGAAACCACCGCGGCGGCCTTTGACTATAGCCGCACTCCGTTCTTCCAGAGTTTCGTCGAGGTCCGAGTCGAAGGGTCGGCCAATCGAGTTCGGCTGATTCCTCACGGAGCGAATGGCCCGTTACGTTGGAAGGAGTTCCAGACCTTCGGTGCCGTTGTACCGGCCGGCAAAGCGAATGATGATTTTGTCGAGTTCGTCATCACCATGCCCTCACGACAGTAGCGAGGTGTGCACTGGTGAGATTGCACGCGATTCGTAAGGTATTTTAAGCTTCATTAAACAGTGGATTGGTTGATAATCGTAAGCGGAGACGATCCCATGTTTCTGAACTATCTGTCCCTCGCGCTCCTTTTGATGGGGCTGACGGCGGTGTTCTATACTTTCATTTACATTCACGACATCCCTTACAACATCGCGAAGAAGCGCCACCATCCTCAAACGGAAGCCATCCATGTTGCCTGTTGGGTGAGCTTGTTCACACTTCATGCCATCTGGCCTTTCGTCTTCATCTGGGCCATTGCCAAACAACGGCCGCTCGAAGTAGCCATCCGCGGCCAAGGCGATGGCGACCTCGACTTGAGCCGTCGCTTCGCGTCACTCGACGATCGGTTGCGCAGTCTCGAAGCCAAGAGCAAATAGCGAAGCCACAGCATCAGGAGCTTGTTATGATCGAACTCATCATCGGGACGTACGGAGTCCTGTGCTGGTTGCTATTCAAGAAGTTTCGGCTGATCCCGATCACCACCAACACGGTCTGCACCGCTATTCTTGGCGGCCTGATCCTGCTCCTCGGCATTTTCATAGCCCTGTCGTTTTGCCACCCGGTCAGCCACGATTGCCGGTTTTATGCGCCGGTCACGCAAATCGTGCCGCAGGTGCGCGGAATAGTCGTCGATGTCCCTGTGGCGCAAAACCAGCCGCTGAAAACCGGCGACGTGCTTTTCCGAATTGAATCTCGTCCTTACCAAATTGAAGTCGAGCGCGTTGAGGCCAAGCTGGTCGGCATGAACACGAAATTGGCGCAGCTGAGCGCCCGCCTCGCAGGCACGGAAGCCGCAACGCGCCTCTCCCGGTCCAACCTGTTGATCTCCGAGTCTGAGAATGATCGTCAAGCGCGCGTATCCCTCGAACAGGCGTCCGAACAAGTCTCGCAAACGAAGACCCGCGCCAAGTTCGCACAGTCGGATCTAGAACGCGAGCGCGAGTTGGTAGCCAAGGGCGCGGCTTCGCAGGAAGACTTTGATAAGGCCCTGAAGCAAGTTCAGGTATTGCAAACCGAGTTGAGCCAGGCACAGGCGGCCGAACGCGGTGCCCAGGAGAAGCTCAAGTCCGGCAGCGACCGCCTGCAGTCCGCCCGCGAAGAACTGAAACGCGCTGAAGCCCAGGAACGTGAAATTCGCCTCGCCATCGACGCGGAGATCGGGGGAGTCAATCCTGAAGTCCGGCAAACGATGGCCGATCTCGACCGCAAGCGCTGGGAACTGGAACAAACCGTGGTGCGGGCGCCGTGCGACGGTTTTGCCACGCACGTTGCCCTTCGGCCGGGTCAAATGGCCACGCCGTTGCCCATGACCGCGCCGATGGTATTCATCCCCAACGAGAAACCGATGCTCGTTGCCACGTTCCCGCAAAACGTCATCGCCGGGATTGAACGAGGCCTCGAAGCGGAGCTGGCCTTCAAGGCTTATCCGGGCCGGATCTTCAAAGCCCGAGTGCTTCGCGTCCTTTCGATCATTCCCGAAGGTCAGTTTTTGGCGAACGGCCAACTCCAGTCGGCCACCGCGGAAAATGCCTCGGGACGCATTCCCGTGGTATTTGAATACGACGACGATGTGACCGCACTCAATCTGCCCATCGGCGCTCAGGCGAGCGTGGCCGTCTACACGCACAACCTCCATGCCATCAGTCTGGTGCGCAAGATCATTCTGCGCATGAAGAGTTGGGAGAACTACGTCTTCTTTCTCGGCCATTAGCTCGGCGACGTGATCGAGCCAGTGACGCCAACGGAACAACAACATGCCGGATACCGAACTGCCGCCGCCGCCCACGACGGACTTGGTCACATTGGCCAATGAAAAAGACGCGATGGACGTAATCGCACAATCCATTCACGGATTGTGGGAAGTCGTCAACAACCTCACTCGCCTGCGCCCGGTCAAGAAAGACTTCTACCGCGTCACCATCTTCGGCTCGGCCCGCGTCGGCCCCGGCACCTGGGTCTATGATTCGGTGCGCGACCTGGCCCGTGAACTCGCGGGTCTTGGCATTTCCATCGTCACCGGCGGCGGCCCCGGCCTTATGCAAGCCGCCAACGAAGGCGCATCGGAAGTCGGTGCCGACGCACTGGCGCAATCAGTTGGCATCCGTATCGAACTGCCATTCGAGCAGTCGGCCAATCCCTATGTCGGCCAGGTGTTTAACCACCGCACTTTCTTCTCGCGCCTGCATCACTTCGTGTTAGTCTCCGACGCCTTCGTGGTCGTCCCCGGCGGCATCGGCACCTTGCTCGAACTGTCGATGGTCTGGCAACTCCTGCAAGTCCGCAAGCTTTACGACACCCCGCTCATCGTCATCGGCAAAATGTGGTCCGAGTTGGTGACCTGGTCCAAAAGCAACATGCTCGAACCCGGCCTGGAACTCCTAGGCGAAGCCGACGCCGACATCCCCACCTGCGTGGACTCGGTGGAAGAGGCGCTCGCGATTCTGCAGCAACATCACGCAGGTTGGAAGACGCGGAATGGGAAGTAATGGCGATTTGCATCATAAACAACGATAAGCGTCAGTTATCTATATCACCCTCACGAATTGAAGCGAATGGCTCTATTCCGTGAATGACCCATTCATCCGATTACCGTCCACCGAATGTGATTGACTGTTGGCGCCGGCGCTTCTACAACAACGGTGGCCTGCTGCCCTGTCTTTGTTCTCGTCCCTGACCGTGGAGGATCCACCATGAAGAGAATGATTCTCGTTTCAATGGCCATGACCGTCGTTCTGGCCTTGGCCACCGGGGCTAGAGCGCAGGTCGTCACCGCCCTCACCAGCACGAACACCCTCGTCACGTTCAACGCCAACACACCCGGCACCATCACGAGTACCGTCCCCGTGACCGGCCTGGTATCAGGCAACGCCCTCCGGGGCATCGACATCCGCCCCATCGACGGGCACCTCATCGGCTTCGGCTACACAAGCTCTACCGGTGAAGCGATTGTGTACGACCTTAACCCGACGACCGGAGTCGCCACGACGATCAACACCACGAGCTCCGGCACGAATGGCCAGTACATGATCGACTTCAACCCGACAGCCAACGCCCTGCGGATCGTGATCGGAGCCGGGGCCGCCAACAATGCCCGCATCCCGACCGGCGGCACGGGGGCGCTCGGATTCGACACCGACCTGAACCCGGCGACGGCGGGCATCCGCGCGATCGCCTATTCGCGAAACAACGCCGGCGGCGGGACCAACGGCGCGACCACGCTGTACGAGATCGACGGCACCAGCGGCAACCTGGTGACTCAAGGCAGCATCGACTTCTTCACCGGCAACGGCACCTCGCCCAACACCGGCACGCTGTTCACCGTCGGCCCGCTGATCGGCCTGACTGCCTCAACAGTGGTCGGCTTTGACATCTTCAACGATCCCGGCACCGCCGCCACGTCGCTTGGCACGGCCTACTTGGCGAACAGCAATACGCTGTTCACGCTGGACCTCACCACGGGTGTAGCGACCTCGATCAACACCATCGGCTCGGGCCTGACGATCGTGGACATCACAGTCGTGCCGGAGCCAGGTTCGCTGGCCCTATGCGGCCTGGCCGCCGCCGGTTTCGCCGCCTATCGCCGGCGCAACGCCCGCAAAGTGTAAGCTGCAATGTGAACTGGCCGACGACGAACTCGCCCGTGGAGGGCGCGCTTAGGCGGTGTCACACCAAGACGGTGCAGCGAATGGATTGATATTGAGCAAAGCCCTGGTCGAAAGTAACGACCGCGAACCCCGTCAACTGAGCGAAGGCCGCGAGATAGGCGTCATTCCAGATTTTCGGGGAAAATGACTGGTGCTGCGTCAGCGACCGCAGGATCGCGTCGATTCCTTCCGGCTCATCGACATAACTGATTCGTGGGTCAGCGACGAGCGCATCGTAAGCGAACCATGCTTGCTGAAGCGTGACAGCGGCTTGTCTCTTCGCTTGTGGATTCGAAGCCAGCCGCAAAAATCCCAACTGAGTCAATCGA
>JANNLP010000670.1:0-2612 GCA_031396905.1 Gemmataceae bacterium | reverse complement strand
CTCGACGTGGAGTCTATTGCGGCGAGAAAACCAAGACCACGTCGAGCTTGCGCATCGACGCTCGCCCATCTTGATCCTCCAACCATTTCTCCGATAACTTGAACTGCGGACGCTGAATCGCCAAGAAGGAATAGACTCATGATTCGGATTGCGGCAATTGCGTGGACCGTGTTCTTTGTCAACTCTGCTTTACCTGCCGATCCCGTGTTGCAGGCGGCGTCGGCGTTTTATGATGGTGTGAGGGTCGAGAAGCTACCGAACGGCTTGCAAGTGGTGTTGAAGCCGGTGCCGGGTGCCACCACGGTCACGACATTCCTGGCCTTCAAGGTGGGGGCGGCCGATGAGGATTTGGCGGCTACCGGTTTGTCGCATTATCTCGAACATCTCATGTTCAAGGGCACGGACAAGCTCATGCCCCGCGACATCGATCTAATGACACTCCGCAACGGCGGTCGCAACAATGCCTGGACCAGCGAGGACCTCACGACCTACCATTTCGACTTCGCTGCCGACCGCTGGGAGGCCGTGCTGGATATCGAAGCCGACCGCATGCGTAATTTGCGCATCGACGCCAAGCATGAATTTGAACAGGAAAAGGGCGCGGTCATTGCCGAGTTGGCTTCGAATGAAGATAACCCATTTGATCTGGAACGAAAGACGATCTTGCCGCGCCTGTTTGGCAAAGATGGCCCATACGGTCACCCGGTGATCGGCGAGCGCTCGCACGTGCGCGGTGCCGAGGCCGATGTCATCAAGTCGTATTACGACCGGTGGTATCACCCCAACAATGCCGTGTTCGTGGTTTGCGGCGGCTTCGACCCGGCCAAGACCATGGCGTTGATCAAAGCCAAACTCGGGCCAATTCCGGCAGGTAAATTGCCTGACCGCAAGACGGCGCCGCCAAGTAAACGAACCGAACCCATCGCATACGAGTTCCCTTCCAAATTCGAGTCGCCGCGATTGTTGATGGGCTATAACACAATCGCCATTGAACACGCCGACGAGCCGGCGATGACAGTATTGGCCACGGCACTGAGCGGCGGCCGCACCGGGCGACTGTATCAAACGCTGATTGAAGACAAACAAATGGCCTCATCAGCACGTGCGTATCACTCGCCGGGCCGATATCCAGGTTGGTTCGGCATTGAAATCGAAATGCTGCCCGGCCAAACTCACGCAGTTACGGAAGCGCTTGTCCTCGCCGAGATTGCCAAGTTGGTGGCTACACCATTGTCCGTTGCCGATCTAGCGCGGGTCAAGCGGCAAATATTGGCCAGCGAAGTATTCTCGAAGGAAGGCATCCATGCCTTGGCCGAGGACTTGGCTGTGGGTGTTTCGTTGCGGGGCCTGGACGCTCATAAGAAGTCGTTGGGCAAAGTCGCCGCCGTCACCGCGGCCGATGTGCAGCGCGTTGCCAAGACGTATTTCGATCCCAAGACCCGAGTTTCAATCTCGTCGAAACCTAAGGACGAAGGTGCGGGAGGCACGGGAGAGAAACCACCAACACGCCGGCAAGCTGATAAGGCTGGATCCGTCGGCGGCTACGATCTGACCAAAACGCAAAAAGTAACACTGCCAAACGGCATGACTCTTCTGTTGCTTGAAAACCATCGTTTGCCAGTCGTCGCCGCCCAAGCGTTCATTCGCAGCGTCCGCATGAGCGAACCCGAAGAGTTGGCCGGTATTGCCAGCCTCACCGGCAGCATGCTTGACGAAGGCACAACGTCGCGAACCGGGCGGGAAATTGCATCGGCTATCGAAAGTGTCGGCGGCGAAATGTCGCTGAGTCCGTCCGGCGGCAGCGTCCGCGTTTTGTCGGGCGACCTTGACTTGGGCCTCGGATTGCTATTTGACTGCATCATTAATCCACAATTCCCTGCTCCTGCTTTTGCCCGCCTTAAGGCTCAATCAGTCGCCGCTCTTGAAGAGGCCATGCAGCAGCCGGATTCCAAAGCGCAGTTGCTGTTTCAGTCATTGGTGTATGGCGACCATCCGCTAGGTCGGCCAGCCCTGGGAAAACGCGACACATTGAGATCTCTGCGAGTCGAGAATTGCCGGCAGTTCCATAAAGCGACCTACCTGCCGAACCGAACAGTACTCGCCGTGGTCGGCGACTTCGAATCAGCTGCCGTCCGAGCCACGATTGAAAAACTCACGGCCGACTGGAAACGGAGTGATACGAAAATCCCGACGCCACCACCCGTGCCGAAGGTGGACAAACTGACGGAGCGAATCGTCCCGCAAGCCGATGCAGCCCAGTTATATTTTTACGTGGGCCATGCCGGCATTCGCCGCGCGGACCCGGATTATTACACGCTGCTGGTAATGGATTACGTTCTTGGCACCGGTCCGGGGTTCACGGATCGGCTATCGGGCAAGTTGCGCGATCGGCAGGGACTGGCCTACACGGTATCGGCAAGCATCACTGGCGCGGCTGGCGAGGAACCTGGCGAAGGATCGACATCATGACATTTCCGACCTTCCGCCAGGCAACACTTGTCCTGCTTGCGGCTACCGCCTTTTCGGCGCCAGTGCTCGCTGGCGAATGCCCTGCCGGCCAATCGGCCGCCAACCCGCTGACAGGCGCGCCGACCAGCCCCAAGGGCGTCACC
>JANNLP010000057.1:0-4516 GCA_031396905.1 Gemmataceae bacterium | reverse complement strand
GTGTTCGTAATACTCATCGGGTGCATCGCGGTGCGGAAACTGTCGGAAAAATGCCCGCAGTTCAAGTGTCTGATGGGCAAGCGGTTCTTTCTCGATGGAGAGCTTGATGCTGAAGCGATTCGGCGCGGTCGGCGGCCCCAGGGATGCGAATCCTTCGCCGAGACCGCCGGGGCCAGCGAAGAGGTCGATGACGGGGATTGCTTTGCTTGCGGGCATCCTGGCTCGGAATGAGGACGACGGGGAAATGCGCGGTGGTTGGGGTTATGGTAGGAGATCGGTTGCGCGATGGGCGGGAGTGAGGGTGGCGGTGGTGATGTGAGTTGGGAGAGCGATTATCGTGGGGGCGGGTCTTCGCGCTCCGCTGCGGGGTACCTTCGCGTCGCGGCTAAACGGGGTTCGCGCTTTGTTGCGCGGTATCTTCGCGTCGCCCGCCTTTTCGCATTGTCGGAACCTGATATCGATATCGATGAATCACGCTCGCCCGATCAACATTCGCGCAAACTTCATTCGATTGGCCGATGTGGCGGCGATAATGACCACTATTCAAATTGCGTGTTCTTGCGGAGTCGGGAGATGGCGTCATTGCATCGTCGGGCGTTTTTGGGGACGGCATTGGCTGCGTGGTCGTCGGCTCATTTGTTGGGACAGGACGGTGAAACGAAAGAGGAAAGTAAGAAAAATCCCGACAGTCCGGCATTTCAACCGAGTACTTTGTTTTTGACTTGGCAACGTGACCCGACGACGACGATGACTGTGCAGTGGGTGGGCACCCGTGGCGAGACGGCGGATACTATCATTCGCTATCGCGAGCTTGGTCTAGAGCCGTGGCAGAAGCAGCCGACGACTGACAAGCCGTATCCGTTGACGGATTTCAAGGTGTATCGGGCCGAGCTGATTGGGTTGACGCCGGGGACCAATTACGAGTTCAAGATCGGCAAATCGTCGCCAGCGTACCGCTTTCGCACCATGCCGGCCAAGGCGACCGACACCATTCACTTTGTCAGCGGCGGCGATTGCGGTGTCAATGATCATGCGATCGCCAACAACATTCAGGCCGCCAAACAAGATCCGATGTTTGCGATCATCGGCGGCGACCTGGGTTACGACAACGGCAGATCGGTTGACATCAGCCTGGCGTTCTTGCGCAACTACAGCAAGCACATGGTCGGGCGCGATGGCCGGCTGATTCCAATGATTACTTGCATCGGTAATCATGAGGTCGACGGCGGCTACGGTCAGAAGCGCGATAAGGCACCGTTCTTTTACTCGCTGTTTGATGGCCTGTTTTCCGAAACCGGTTTTGCCACGCTGGACTTCGGCGAATACCTCAGCCTGGTGTTGCTCGACACGGGACATACCTCCTCAATTGGTGGCGAGCAAACGGATTGGTTGGACAAGACACTCAAGGCCCGTGCTGAGCATCCGAACGTGCTTGTTGTGAATCACGTTCCGGCCTATCCGTCATACCGAAACATGAATGCCACCGAGAAGAAGGCTGGCACCGGCGACGAGAACCGCAAGCACTGGGTGCCGCTCTTTGAGAAGTACCGCGTGCCTGCGGTGCTGGAGCACCACGATCATACATTCAAGCGCACCAAGCCACTGCTCGATGGCAAGAACCACGACAATGGCGTGCTCTACCTTGGCGATGGTTCCTGGGGCAAACTGCGGACGCCTCACAAAGCGGACATGATGTCGCATATGGCGATTACGGGCAAAGACTATCATCTATCGCTGCACCGGATTCAAGGTGAAGAGCGTTACCACCTTGCCCTCGACGAGACCGGCCGGGTGATGGACACGTGCCGCACGGGCCAGCGCAAGACTGGCATTGTCGCCGCCGGACGATGACCAAGCGTGAACAGCGAAAGTCCTTCACGCAATCTATACAAGAACGTCATCAATTCATTGGCATTTCTTCACGTTCCGGACAACGACAGTTGTTAAATTATTACCGAACGTTTTCAAAACTGATGTTGCGATAGGAGTCGTCATGGCCCGACACAAGGCGAAGGCACGCCGGCCCGCATTTACCCTGATCGAGTTGCTCGTCGTCATTGCGATCATTGCCATATTGATTGGGCTATTGCTGCCCGCGATTCAAAAAGTGCGAGAAGCGGCCAACCGGATGAGTTGCGCTAATCGGTTGAAGCAGCAAATACTCGCGTGCATGAACTTTGAGAATTCGCATGGAGCGCTCCCTGCAGGTTTGCCCAGTTGCGTGGATCGGCAGGCCCAGTTTCCAACACCGCCTGGTTACCCAGCCGGCGGCGGTTCAAATTTGCCCATGTGGTGGGTCACGGGGACGCAAGTTAACAATGCCATGTGCTATGGTCCCGGATGGACGCTGCAACTATTCGCATACACGGAGCAAAGCGGGTTTGCGTCATTCATGGATACGGCCATCAACAATTTCCCTGAAGATTTCACCCAGGCCAATCCACCGGATAACTGGGATGATAAGCGCGACTTCCTCGGCAACATGGGTGGCCGCATCACCGCGCTGTGGCGCTGCCCGAGCGCGACTACTACAGACGTGTATTTTGGCGACGAAGGAACGAAGCTCGAACATTTGCGCAAGGGCAACTATGCCGCGTGTTTTGGCGGCAATACGTTTGCTCATGCATTACCGCCGGACAGCAATCCGCCCAACCCGGACCTGAAAATGCGCGGTGCTTTCGGCGTCGTCCGCATCGTGAAGTATCCAGCGGGTGCGCGTATGGCTCTAGGCAAAGGGACGAAAATCAGCGACATCGAAGACGGCTCCAGCAACACTCTGGCAATCAGCGAGGTGCTGACGTGGGATGTGGCCAACGCTGTGGATGACGTCTTTGGCCTGCCGTCGAATGACGACTGGCGCGGCACTTGGATTCTCCCGGGGATTGGAGCCAGTACTTTTACAGCCCGACACGGTCCCAACGGTACCACAGGCGATCGCATGCCTGCCTGTGGTTCAAATATTCCGCCCGGACATCCGTTGTCTTGCAGCAAAACGCTATCATCGGGCACCACGTGGGCGTCGGCCCGTAGCGCTCACACGAATGGCGTCAATGCCGCACTATGTGATGGTTCAGTTCGCTTCTTCAACAATTCAATTAAGTTGGCGACCTGGCAGACATTGGCCACGCGCTCGGGCGGCGAGCCGAATAGCGCATTGGATTAGGCGTCGGTAGGGTTTCGCAACGAATCAGAAACTCACTTTGGCGCCGCACGCGCGTCCGGCGTGGGCCTGTTGTGTTTTTGTCATGTCGGTTATTGCGCTCTTAACGCATCATCACGCAGAATTCACACGACTTGCATCAATTCATCAGCATTGGTTGCTATCCTTTCCCAGCAATTGGACCCGTGTCATCTGAATCACCGAGGAGAGTTGCTGATGATCCGCAATCGCACGCCGCGCCAGATCCGTCGCTTTCGACCGACTTTTGTTCCGCTGGAGAATCGCATTGTTCCAACGGTTTTGACGTTTCAGCAAGGCGTGGAAGGTACTACCGACGGTACGCCCAACGGCTTTTTTTACGCCAGCACGCACGACACGGAACTCCAGACGGTCAATGCCAACACCAACTATGGCACGATCAATGCTATTAGCGTGGACACGCAGGACGCTTCGGGGCTGCGGCAGGGGCTTTTGCGATTTGACGACGTTTTCGGAGCCGGCCTCAGCCAGGTGCCGGTCGGTTCGACCATCAATAGCGCCAAAATCACACTGCGAATTTCCAGCTCTTCCGATGTCAACGCGGAGATGGGTTTTTACCGGATGCGAACGAATTGGTCGCAGAACACGGCGACTCCCAATTCGTTTCTGCCCGTCGCCGGCGTGCAGACTGACGGCATCGAAGCGGAGTCTTTTCGCGATTTCAATGTCGCCGACACGACGCTCACAAAAAACAACATCTTTACGGACATCGACGTAAAGTCGTCGTTTGAGGCGTGGGTGGGTGGCACATCCAATTTCGGTTGGCTCGTGGACCAGACCGGCGTCAACGGCTGGGACTTCGCCACCAGCGAAAATGGCACGGTGGTCAATCGGCCGAAGTTGACCATCGACTTTACCGCGCCCGCAGGCAATGGAGCGTTCAAGTTCGCGCAGGGCAGCTACACGCTTCCCGAGCCGGACGCCGGCAGCAAATCCACAACGTTGCTGGTCTCGCGCGGTGGCGGGCTTGCCGGTGCCGTCACTGTGGATTACACGATCACTCCCATCGTCGGCAGTGCCACGGCTGGCGTTGATTATGACAACACCGTCACCACCGGCACACTCACCTTCGGCGCTAACATCACCAATCAACCCCTCACGATCAAGGTTCTTGGCGATACGGCCATCGAGGGGCCCGAGGCATTCAAGATCACGTTGTCGAACCCTCAGGGCGGCGCATCGATTACCGTGGCCGCCCGCGGGTTGCGCGACCTCTCCGAGCGCGAGGTCCGGCGAAAGCCGTATGCGTCGATGGGGATCGACTACGGGCTCGCGCGCACATGGCTTCTCGAGTACGAGGCCGACGTGATCGTGGCG
>JANNLP010000047.1:0-1692 GCA_031396905.1 Gemmataceae bacterium | reverse complement strand
GTTGTTGGATTGGCCGTGCCGCCGACCATGACGTCAAGGTTGTTGAATCCGAAGACGTCTTCATTGAACACGACGTTAAACACGACAGGCACGCCAGTCGCAGGATCGCTCGCCGGAGTAATGACCGCCGATGGCGTAGCGACGCAAAACCCGACGACGATCACCAACACCACGCGCGAGACCGTGACATACGACAACATTGAGACTGTCAACATCGCTGCGGCGATTGATACGACTTCTCCATCGGCGGTCATTACTCCGGCGAGCGATCCCGCGACCGGCGTGCCTGTCGTGTTTAACGTTGTGTTCAATGAAGACGTCTTCGGATTCAACAACCTTGACGTCATGGTCGGCGGCACGGCCAATCCAACAACGGCCGTCGTGACGCCAATCGATGGCAAGAACTACACGGTTTCCGTGACCGGTATGAATAGCCTCGGCACCGTTACCATTACGCTGCCCCCGGGTGCGGCCAACGATCTCGCCGGCAATCCGAGTTTGACCGCTTCAGGCTCCGTGAACTTCGCACCCAACCCCACCGTTGTCGAGTCGTTCAAGATCGATTCCGGCAGCATCCAGCGCTCAACCATCCGATCTTTGACCATCTCGTTCAGCGATCATGTGGATTTCGGGACGAATGCGCTCACTCTGGATAAGACCGGTGTCGGCGGCGGCGTTGTCACACTCAGCGTTTCCGCTTCCGATGTCATGGGCAAGACTGTTGCCGTGATCACGTTCCCCGGTTCGTTTACCGAGTTCAAGTCACTGGTTGATGGGCGTTATTCCTTCGTTGCTAACCACGCGTTGGTTACCGACCCCTATGGACGGCAACTTGACGGCGACGCCAACGGCGTGGCGGGCGGCAACTTTGGTTCGGCGTTCCACCGACTGTTTGGCGATGCCAACGGTGACGCCACTGTAGCTGCCAACGATTTCATCGAGTTCCGCCTATCCCTGGGCGGTTCCGGCACTATTTTTGATTTCGACAACGACGGCGCCGTCGCCGCCAGCGATTTCATCCAGTTCCGCCTGCGCTTTGGCGGTTCGATTTGATCGTGGCCGCCCAAGCGGCGCTCATTTATTGGTCTCGACAAATGCCGACAGACCCGCGCAACCGCGCGGGCTGCCGGCATTCTTCCGCTGGATTTCCCAAGTTACGCTCGGTGTGAGACGGCCGGTCTGCTACAGTGACAATCAGCTATTTGTCTTGGAGACCAGCCATGCGCCGCCTTTCCGTTATGGGGATTTTGCTGCTTGTGCTGACTGCGGTGGCCGCACCGCCAATGCCATCGAATGCCGTGACCTATCCGACCACGCCGTCAAAGGCGGAGTTGGACCGGCTGAATCTGCAGATGGCATGGTCGCTGCAACTGCCCTCCCACACCACTCAAAACGGCATCGGCGCGATCCAGCATATCGGCAATCAACTCTATATCCAGCTTCGCGACGGCACCATCACGGCAGTCAATGCGGAAACTGGAAAAGTCGATTGGTCCAAGCGCATTGGCAATGAATATCCGGTGATTCGCCGGCTGGGCTACGATGCCGATCTGGTACTGGCCCTCGATGTCAATCGACTGATCGCATTGGAAAAGAAGGATGGCCATCCGCGCTGGATGCTGGACCTGCCCGATGTACCGGTCGCCCCACCGATGGCCGGCGAATACCTGCTGTATATTCCGTTCTCCAATG
>JANNLP010000038.1:0-2936 GCA_031396905.1 Gemmataceae bacterium | reverse complement strand
GGTCTCGCAGACTCGACCCACCCTACGGCGCCAAAGATGGCAGAAGTGTAGGGTGGGTCGAGCCTGCGAGACCCACCAATCGTCTAGTAATCCTGATGGTTGAGTTCATAGACGGCGAAACCGAGTAATACGATACCGACCGCTAACGTGCTGGCGACCGCCCAACCCGGACTGTAAAGCCCGCGCTCGAGAATTGGTCGCAAGCCGATGCGACCCATTTCTTCGGTCGGAGCACCCATCGCCTGATGCAGTATCAAGCTGAAATCCGTCGGCTTGGGCATGATCCAATACACGTAATCGACGAGCTGGCCAAACTCCGGACGTGCTTCTTCGATGCGCACGACCTGCAAGTAGTGTTTGCCAAAGCTAATGCCCCAACTGATGAGCGCAAACACAATTGAGCCGATCATGACAGCGACCGTACTGCGAGTGGCTACGGCGATCAAGGCCCCGGCGGCGGCGAAGACGAAGTACTGGACGACGAGCAATGGCCACGCGAGAAGGTAACCTGGGTTCCAAATCTTGGTCATGCCGCCGATCGCTACAAAAGTGCCAACGACGAAAATGCCCGCGAAAAGAGCCACGAATACAACGGTGCCCGCGAAGCGAGCTAACAGCAGTGAGCCACGCGACGGCGGCTTGCTCATCAGCACGGTGGCGGCGGCTGGATCGAGAAACGCGGGAAGAAACCCAGCCATTGCTATGAGCGTTAGCAGTACGCCAATTATGTCGCCGACCAGCCACGACAGGTTGAATTGGAATTGTCGTACGGCGGTTTCAAGTTCGTTGGATTGAGCAACACGCCAGCCGAGAATCGTCAATTCACCATTGTGCCAATTCAAACACAAGGAAATCCCAACTGCTATCAAGACGAAGGCATGGGCACATTGAACAAACCCGCTTGCCCAAGCACGGCGAAATACGTCACGGATCAACCAAGTCAGCGCGGACACTGTCATGAGGATTGCCGGGAGTACAGTTGCGAAAGGGCGTCTTCCAGCGTGCGGTCCGGCCCGGTGAGTTCACCGGGCGTGCCCAAATGTACGAGTTGTCCGCCAACCATCACGGCAATGCGATCCACGATGGCTTCGACTTCGCGCAGCACATGCGACACGATAATCACTGTCTTGCCGCGTTCTCGTTGTTGCCGGATCACGTCGGCCATTAGCTTGCGGCCATCAAGGTCCAGACCTTCGCTGGGTTCATCGAGCACTAGCAGGTCGGGATCATTGAGCAGCGCCTGTGCAAGTCCGAGTCGCTGTGTCATGCCTTTGCTGAACGTGCGGATGACATCACGCGATCGATCAGCCAGGCCCACTCGTTCCAATAGTTCAGGAATACGTTTTCGGATAACTTCATGTGGGACAAATGAAACTGCTCCGTAATACTCCAACAGCGCCGCCGCCGTCAGGTATTTGGGAAATGCATGGTTCTCGTGAACGTAACCGACATGTGCCAAAGTTAATCGAACACTGACTGGTTGGCCAAGCCGGTTGACGGTGCCACTGGTCGGAAAAGCGAGCGAGAGCAACAACTTCACCAGCGTGGTCTTGCCGGCGCGATTGGGTCCGAGCAGGCCGAAAACTTCGCCCGTTTGAATCGCCAAACTTACGTTGCGCACGGCGGGGCGCAGGTCGCGGCCCAAGAGCCCGACGCGATAGATCTTGGAGACATCCACGAACTCGGCGGCGTACGGCATGGCAGTCCAGGTGGATTCGGTAATATGGCAAAGATAGCACCTGTTTGGGGCCAATGCCGTCAGCGGCTGGCGGTGGATTCGGCTCGGCGCGGCAGGCGGCGTAAGTTATACCGGCCTGTGGTTGTTGAAACTTGATTTTCGGAGGCGAAGACGGTCATGCACATGCGAATTGCAGGAATTATGCTTGCGGGGCTGACGACCGCCGGCCCGGCGGTGGCGCAAAACCCGGCCCCTGTGCGCCAGACCAGTGCGTCCGCACCGGCTGGCGTCGCCGCAACCGTGAACGGCCTGCCCATCGCCGAGATCGCAGTGCAGCGCGCCCTCAAGCGCGTACCTCCGGAAAAACACGCTGAGGCTCGCAAGGAGATCCTCGACTACCTTGTTGATAACGTTCTCGTGGACCAGTATCTCGCCGCACAAAAGATCGCGGTCGATGCCAAGGAAGTGCAAACGCGCCTGGGCGAAATTGCTGCCGAGATGCAGAAGCAAAAGCGTGACATGGCCACGATGATGAAGGAGATGAATCTTTCGGACGAAGAAATGCGCACCCAAGTGGCTGCCGATATCCGCTGGGAGAAATTTGCCGCGGCCCGCGCGACCGATGCCGTGCTCAAGGACATGTTTCAGAAAAACCAGGATATGTTCGATGGCAGCATGGTCCGAGCGCGGCACATCCTGATTACGCCGGCGGCAGGGCAGACTGTAGACACCGCGAAAGCTCTGCTTCAATCGTCGCGGAAAGAGATTCTCGCAGCCGGAGATGCCGCCGTCGCCAAGCTGCCGCCGACTTCGGACAATATCGCCAAGAGCCAGGCCCGCGCCCATGCCGTCGAAGAGGCGTTTGCCCGTGCCGCTGAAAAGCACTCCATGTGTCCGTCGAAAAAAGAGGGTGGCGACTTGAGTTGGTTTCCACGCGCCGGTAGCATGGTCGAGCCATTCGCCCGGGCCGCGTTCGCACTGAAACCTTATGAAGTGACCGATGTCGTCGCGACGCAGTTTGGTTTGCACCTCATCATGGCAACCGGGCGCAAGGCCGGACAGCCGGTGGTTTACGAGAAGGTCCGGGAAGAAGTCAAAGAAGTGTATTGCGGCCAAATGCGCGAACAGCTCTGTGTGCAACTGCGAGCCACCGCCAAGATCAACATTGGCGGGCCGACGACTAAGCAGTAGCGAAAGTTGGAGATGTTTAAGCCCACGGACGGCGGTCTGTGGGCTTTTTTCATGCGCATCGCGCAGT
>JANNLP010000034.1:0-6621 GCA_031396905.1 Gemmataceae bacterium | reverse complement strand
AATTGCACAGTCTAGCCCATAATCGTTGTTTTTTCCAAAAAAAATGCAACTTCGATAACTTCAGCAAGGTCGGGCGGGTCGTTTTGACCGCGTTCTTCGTCACATCGATTCGATCTATGAGAGCTGCCGGCGACTACTCATAGTTCGGGTTTTCCCGATTTGGGCGTGACTTTCGGCCGACATCTCCCTTATCATTGGGGTAGCGGGCCGGCCGCCGATCGTTTGTAGACCCGTTTCACAAAGCCGGCTCCAGGGGTGCTTCCATGCGAAGCCGACCTGTGCTTCTTTTGGGGATCATGTTCGTCGGCATTGCCGTCGCAGCCGACCCGCCCAAAGACAACAACGACTTGCGCAAGACCACTGCGTTTGACCAGGAGCGGCTCCGGCAACAATTCGGCGCGTTTCAGCAATCATTATTGACGCTGGCACAGCGACTTGAGAAAAGCACCAAGCCGGAAGACCGCGAAAAGGCCGCCGTGCTACGGCAAGCCATCGATCTAGCCGGTCGCGAAGGCATCGATACGCAATTCTCCAAGTTGGTCACGACGTTGACTTCATCAGGCGTCACGCTGCGTGAGATCGAAGGTGCCATCGGTCAGAATGAGCAACTGCTCAAGACCCTGCGTGAAATGATTCAGATCCTCTTGCGCGATAACAACGCCACCAAGCTGAAGGAAGAACAGAAGCGTCTGCAGGAGTTGATCAAGAAACTCGATCAGATCATCCGCTCGCAGAAGGTTGAGCGATCCAAAGTGGAGTCCGGAAAAGGGGACCCGGAAGAACTTTCCAAGAGCCAGGGCAAGGTGACCAAGGACACGAAAGATCTGGCGAAGGCGATGGACAAAGGTGCCAAGCCGAGCGACGGCAAGGATGGCGAGCCGAAAGACGGTAAGGCCGGCGACCCGAAGGATGGCAAGTCGGGTGAACCTAAAAACGGGCAGCCGAAGGATGGCCAACCCAAAGACAGTAACGGCGAACCCAAGGATGGCGACCAGCCGCCGCCGAACCCGAACGACCCCGAGCAGACGCGCAAGCAAGTCCAGGACGCCACCGAGAATCAGCGCAAAGCCGAGGAGCAAATCAAGAAGGATGAACGCAAAGGCGCATCTAAAGAACAGGACGAGGCGATCAAGAAGCTGGAAGAAGCCCGCAAAGAGTTGGAACGACGTCTCAAACAAATGCGCGAAGAAGAACTCCAGCGACTGCTCGCTAACTTGGAAGCGCGTTGCGCCCGGATGTTGGCCCTGCAAACGGAAGTGTATGACGGCACCAAGCGGGTGTTTGCCACTATCCAGATGCAGCCCGACGCGAAGCCGACACGGTCCGAAGACTTGAAGGCCGGCGAGTTGAGCGCCAAAGAAGGCGTGATCGTCATCGAAGCCAACAAGGCGATTCAGCTGCTGCAAGAAGAAGGCTCGGCCGTCGCATTCCCAGTGGTAATGGAGGACATCCGCGATCAAATGAAAATCGTACAGGCCCGGTTGTTCCGAACCGACGTGGGTGCGTTCACGCAATCGATTGAAGAAGACATCATTAGCACACTCAGGGACATGATCGCTGCACTGAAGAAAGCGCAGCAGGACATGAAGGACAAGCAGAACCAGCCGCCACCACCGCCCGGTGGACAGCCGCCGCCGCAGAAACTGATCGATATGCTCGCGGACCTCAAGATGATCCGCACCCTGCAGGAGCAGATCAACAAACGAACGAAAGCCTATGCCGCTGAGTACCCCGGCGAACAAGCCGCGGACGCCGGAATCCAAAAAGAACTGCACGGGCTGGCAGGCCGGCAGGACAAAGTCCATAGAGTGACCAAAGACCTTGCCACGGGAAAGAACGTGGGACAGTAAAGGGTTCGCAACGCTTTGTAGAAGCGTATGGGAGTTTGAAGATGAAACACTTGGCCGCCGCACTAACACTCGTTGCATGCACCGGCTTCGCTACAGCTGAGCCGACCAGGGTCTACACGTTCAGCACGCTCAAAGCTCCGAGCGCCGAAGTCGTGAAGGCCCGGGTTGATGCGTGGCTCAAAACGAACAAGGCCAATGACGCGGCGCTCGCTAAGGCTGCCACCGTGTGGGCGGAGAAAGATCGCTCGACGCTCGACCGGCTCGTTGACGTCATTGCCATTGGCTTGCCGGAATCGGTGAAGATGTTGGCCGAGGCACGCGACCCGGCCATCCCGGCCCCGACTGAAGTTCCGGCACTGTTGAAAGACTCCAAGATCGAGTCGTTCATACGCTCAAACTTGGCACTGGTCTACTCCCGATCCTTGTCGAGCAAGCGAGTCTACGAAGAAGCCTTGGAGGCACTGAAGTCGGCAACCCCGGAAACGGTGTGCGACCCGGCGGCGTACTACTTTCACAAGGCGGTCGCCGAGCATGCACTCGTGCAGAAGAATGCCGCGCTGCAATCCATCGCGCGCTTGATCGACGACGTGGCCGACGCGCCGGAACGCTACCGGACCGTGTCCATCCTCATGGTGCTGGACATGCAGCGTTGGAAAGACGAAGACAAAGATCTCGAAAACATCGCCCGCCTGATGGACAACATCGAACGCCGGCTCGACCTATCCCGCGGCGGTCCGAAGACGCAGGAGTTGCAAAAACGCGTGTTGAACCGGCTCGACGAAGTCATCAAGGAGATTGAGAATCAAATCAAGTCAGGCAACGCTAATTGCCAATGCCCCGGTGGCGGCAACCAGCCCGGCCCCGGCAACAGCAACCAGCCCAACGCTCCACAACAAGACAGCGTCGGCGGCACCAACGGCGGCCCCGGCGTCGTCGATCCTAAGAAGCTCAAGGTCCTCGCGGAAAACTGGGGCAAGCTCCCTGAAAAAGAACGCGCCAAGGCCATGATGGAAATCACGAAGGATCTGCCGCCACGCTACCGCGAAGTCATCGAAAACTACTTCAAGACGCTGGCGAAGAGTCAGCCGTGAGTGGACCACTGAGACGACGGCTGGCGGCGTGTATCGTATTCCTTGCTTCGTCGGTATGCGCCGCTGACCTCACCACGCTTTCCGGCAAGAAGTTCACCGGCGATGTTACATCCATCAACGCGCAAGGCATCACGCTCAAAGCCGCCACCGGTGATGTGACCACGTCGCTGACCGATGCACTCCTTGTTGAACTTGGTTCAATCACATCAATCCAAACTAAGTTCACCGAAGTCGAATTGATCGATGGATCCGTCCTGCATTGCTTGGCCGTCACATTGAAACGACAGCAGGCCGAGTTGACATTGCATGGCGGCACGGTGCTCAACGTGCCGCTGGCTTCGGTGAGTTCATTGCTGAACGACGCCAACGATCCCAAGGTACGGCAGGAGTGGCTGCAACTCATTCGCAAGCGCGGGCAGTACGACTTGCTGGCTGTGCGCTCCGACGGCAAGCTCGACGCCCTGGACGGCACCTTCGGCCCCGGCAATGACGCTGGCGATGCGATTGAGTTTTCGCTTGCCAGCGCCGAGCAGAAACTCAATCCGAAGCTGGCTCGTGTTCAAGGGCTTGTCTTCGTCCGTAAACCAGTGGCCGACGCTCCCACCACGCCATGCAGAGTCACCGACACGGCCGGTAACCTAATCGTGGCCCGCCATGTCCACACCGAGGGCGACGCGGTGATCGTCGAACCTGTCGGCGGCGGCTCCGTGCGCTATCCATCGCTGAAGTCGCTGGCCCGGCTCGACTATTCGAAAGGCAAGCTGGCCTACCTGTCCGACTTGGAGCCCATCGAAAAGGATCAATCGTCAACCGAAGACCTGGTGTTTCCATTTCGCCGTGACCGCAATCTTTACGGCGGCCAATTGCGTCTCAGTGGCGTCGCATATCCGAAAGGCCTGGCCATCCATTCCCGAACGGTGCTGACCTACGACATCGGTGGCGACTATAACGAGTTCCGGGCAACGCTCGGTGTCGATGATGTTGTGCGCTCGGAGAACGGCACGCCGGTCCTGCTGCGTGTCACCATTGATGGCGATGGCCGTGAACTGTTCCGCGGCGATGTCCGCGATCGCGACGCCCCAAAACCGATTGCCGTGGATGTGAAGAACGTCCGCCGCTTGAAGATCACGGTGGCCGCGCCGCTGCTTGATCTCGGCAATCAAGTTGATTTGTGCGACGCCAGGGTAAGCAAATGAACCTTCTCGTCTTACTTGCCGCTTGCGGCCTAGCGCAAGCCCCCGACACGGTCCGCGACGCCGAATCCCAACGCGTCGCAGTCATCGCGAAGATTCGCCCCGCAGTTGTCGCCGTCTTCGCCAACGGCGGTCAGGGCGGCGGTTCCGGCGTGCTGATCGATGCCGATGGCTTCGCGCTTACCAATTTTCATGTCGTTCAAGGCGTCGGCCCAACGATGAAGTGCGGGTTGGCTGATGGCATACTTTACGATGCTGTGCTGGTGGGGTTGGATCGTGTGGGCGACGTGGCCCTCGTCAAGTTGTTGCCGAAGGAAAAGGACAAGCCATTTCCATTCGTGCCGCTGGGTGATTCCGACAAGGTCAAAGCCGGCGACTGGTCGCTGGCAATGGGCAATCCGTTTTTGCTGGCCACCGACTTCACGCCGACGGTTACGTTTGGTATGGTCAGCGGCGTGCATCGCTATCAATATCCGGCCGGCACGCTGCTCGAATACACCGACTGCATTCAAGTGGATACATCGATCAATCCGGGTAACTCCGGCGGGCCGTTGTTCAACACGGCCGGCGAGTTGATTGGGATTAACGGTCGCGGCAGCTTCGAGAAGCGTGGCCGGGTGAACTCAGGAGTGGGTTACGCCATCTCCATCAATCAGATCAAGAACTTTCTCGGCCACCTGCGTGCCGGTATCGACACCGATCATGCGACACTCGGCGCCACGGTGAAGACAATTGAAGGCGACGATGATCCCACGCCGCGGATTCTCGTTCAGGCGATGCTGGAGGATTGCGACGCATTTCGCCGGGGCCTGCAACCCGATGACGAATTGGTCGATTTCGCTGGCCGACCCGTGGCCAGCGTCAATCAATACAAGAACGTATTGGGCATTTACCCGAAGGGCTGGCGGCTGCCGCTGACCTATCGCCGTAATAATGCCAAGACGGAAATCCTGGTGCGCTTGCAGGCGTTGATGCGAGCCGAGGACAAAGACCCGGCCGAGCGGCCGCGCCCTGGCCGGCCGCAACGACCGGCAGAGCCAAGCCAGCCGCGCAATAGCGAGGCCATGAAGCTGTACCAAGCCAAGCGTGGTTACGCCAACTACTACTTCAACGAAGTCGCCCAATCGAAATTGCTCAATCAGTTCAAGACGCACGGCGACTTTGCCGCGCTCGACGGTAAATGGATCATCGAAGGTGATTTGGAGCGTAAAGGTGTGCGATCACCATTCAAACTAACGATTGCCGAGCAACCCGATGCCGGTGGCAAAGGCACGAAGACGGTGATTACCGCCGACATGTCAGGCGTCATCTTTGCACTGGAGCCGTTGAAGGAGAATCCCGATCCGCGTGAACTGCACGATCCGCCTGGCAGCGGCGGCCTGCTGATGGCCATGTATCACTATCACCGTTTGCTGACACTGGGCAAGAAAGGCTTCGAGGGCGAGTTCGCTCACGGCGGCAACGAGCCATATTACATCGCGCTCAACGGCAACGATAAGCGGCGTTGGGCCGGAGGCGGCACCGACGCGGAAACGCTTATCACCGAACACGCGGCGGTGAAGGCCAAATGGTATTTCTACCGCAAGGACGACCGACTGCTCGGCGGCGAAGTGTCATTGGGCAAAGACGAAGACCCATGCGAATTGACCTTTGGCGACTATTCAGACATCGATGGCCGATATTTCCCCCATCGCATCGAAGTCCGCCCCGGCGACGAATTATTCGGTATCATCCATGTGAGCAAGGTTCAAGCAGCGAAAAAGTAGCGATGAAAACTGCGATTGGTATTGGCATGTTCGCGTGGTTGGTGGCCGGGCATATGACACCGGCCCAGGACCGCTACGGTGCAATCGCGGCGCAGGTCAATCCGCGCATGGTCAAGGTGTTCGGCTCTGGCGGCTATCGCGGCGTGGTCGCTTATGGAAGCGGAATGATTGTCTCGCCCGATGGCTACGTTCTCACGGCGGCAGGTAGCTTGCTCGATACGCCGGAGTTGCGTGTTCACTTGAATGATGGTCGTCGTTGCCAGGCTAAGGTCATCGCGGTGGAACCCGCGTTGGACGCCGCCCTGATCAAGATTGAAGCGGTTGACGATCTACCCTTCTTCGATGTGCCGAAGGCGGCGGCGCGACCAATCGCCCGGCCGGGTGAATGGGTGCTGGGGTTCTCAAATGCTTTCGAAATTGCGACCCGCGGCGAACCCATGTCAGTGCAACGCGGCGTGATCGCGGCGTACACACGGTTGCCGTTGCAACGCGGCATCTTTGATGCGCCGTACAACGGCGACGTCTATGTCCTGGACGCGATCACCAACAACCCCGGCGCGGCCGGCGGAGTACTAGTTACGCGCACCGGCGAACTGCTCGGCATGATCGGCAAGATCCTTCACCTAAGAATCACGCCAGAAGTTTACGAGGTCATCGCCCGCGCTGCGGAGCGCGACCGTAGACGAATCTCTAATTGGTGCACCAAACAGCTCGAAGATCG
>JANNLP010000020.1:0-1847 GCA_031396905.1 Gemmataceae bacterium | reverse complement strand
CCTTAATCTCCACGAGGAGCGCACGCGTATCCGTCAGATGCTCCTGGGAATGCGTGACCGGTGGGTTGATCAGTACATCCCCAACCTTCCCATCAGTTTCCCTAGTCGTTCCATCCTCAAGCGTGAACCTCGTTTTCCCTGCCTTCTGAATATAAACGACCATAGTGGGGTGAGAGTGCATCCCAATTTTGTCGCCCTTCTTGGACGTAAATTCGATCACGCGAATCTTGTCGGTTTCCTTCAACACCTTGCAGTTATTCGGCGCAACCGAACATAAGTCTGCGGAAAATGCGTACGACGAGACTATCAGGCCAAATGCGATAAGCAACGATGCCTTCTTCATATCCCCTCCACGTTGACGGCGAGAGGCCTCCGGCTTGTTCCTCTGAGCCTAAGTCGCGACCGTGTTTTTCCGAAGCGCGGTTCGAAATACTCTGTCCCGCGCACAATCCGCAGCGCGGCATCTGAAGTTTAGGTTTACTACTGTCGATTTGGTAGGTCAAGTCCTATTTTTGCAGTCCTATTTTTGCTGGACGCGTTGAGCATGAGCATTGTGAAGATCCTCGCGCAGCGCCTACAGTTGCGGGGTCTCGAATTCAGTCACCTCCACTCCGCGCCACGAATCGCTGGCCGAATCAGCGCGGCGTACATCCGCTTCAATACGGGGCGCGGCCACACGGATGATGACTATGGTGAGAACTACTTGCAGGCACAGAACAACATCGCCAAGCTGGTGCATGAGTACAATGAGCAGCGCTTGCACGCCGCGCTGGGTAACATGCAACCCGCCGTGTGGCATCGAGGTCATCCACTGCAACGGCGACAAGAACGGGCAGATAAATTACACTCGGCAAAGATGCTGCGCCGAGCGATCAACCAGCAGCGTCAGCAGGAGGCTTTGGCGGCTGGCAAAGTATCCGCACGAAACTGTTGCGGTTTATCTCAACGCCTTCAATGACATGAATGAAGCCAATTGGGCCAACCTCAAAACCATGCTCGAAGCCGATGCGCGCTTGCAACTCGGAGAACACTGACTCACAAACTCATGGAACCAAAAGCTGACATCGCGTTGATCGGATTGGCTGTGATGGGCCAGAATTTGATGTTGAACATGAACGACCACGGCTTCACCGTCGTGGCCTACAACCGGACCGTCGAGAAGGTGGACCAGTTCCTCGCCAATGAAGCCAAGGGCACGAAAGTAATCGGTGCGCACTCCGTCGAAGAAATGGTTGGGCAACTCAAGAAGCCGCGCCGCGTGATGATGCTCGTTAAGGCCGGCAAGCCCGTAGACGACTTCATCGAGCAACTCCTCCCGCACCTGGAGACCGGGGACATCATAATTGATGGCGGCAATTCGCTGTTCGAGGACACGAATCGCCGCGTGAAATATGTCGAGAGCAAGGGCTTGCTTTACATCGGCACCGGCGTGTCCGGTGGCGAGGAAGGCGCGCGACGTGGTCCGAGCATCATGCCGGGGGGTTCGCACGCGGCTTGGCCGCACGTGAAGCACATTTTCCAGGGTATCGCCGCGAAGGTCGAAGGTGGCGCGCCGTGTTGCGACTGGGTGGGCGAACAGGGCGCCGGCCATTATGTGAAGATGGTCCACAACGGCATCGAATACGGCGACATGCAACTCAACTGCGAAGCCTACCATATCATGAAGACCGGCCTCGGCATGTCCGCACAGGAGATGCACGATGTCTTCGCGGAATGGAATTCGGGCGACCTCGACAGCTACACATTGAAATCACCCGCGACATTCTCGCGAAAAACGACGAGGACGGCCAGCCGCTCGTGGACAAAATTCTCGATACTGCCGGCCAGAAAGGGACAGGCAAGTGGAC
>JANNLP010000004.1:0-7701 GCA_031396905.1 Gemmataceae bacterium | reverse complement strand
GTAAGACACCACGTCGCGCTTACGCTGCGACGCTCGCCTAATCTAACTCCACGTAAAGGCCTTCAATCCCATCGCGGCGGCACTCGACTTCGCAGGCGATCAGGTCGCTGTCCTTCGTCTGCAAATCATCCGTGGGTTTCGGTTTGCCGGCATCGTCGCGTAATAATCCCGACGATCGCGCCACGATGGCGGCACTGTTTTCCTTCCACACAGCGGGGTCGATCCACAACTTGCCGCCACGGATGGGCCAACTCATTGACGATGCTTGACCCACGAACGTTGCCACTCGTAACTTGCGTGGCTGCCACGGATTCGCCTGCGATTGTGCAACTAATGCTGCAAACCTCGCAGCGATCTTCGCCGGCGGATCGGTCTTCTTGTAGCCTTCGATGGTCGCGGGGACCAGTTTGGCGACCGATTGCAGAATCTCTACTGCGCGATCTTCGGTGTTGCCGCCGAGGCGGATGACCACCGGGATGTCGATGTTCATTTCCCAAAACGCTTTGGCCAGGCCGTACGCCGACCAGTATTGTTCCTGGCTGGCGACGCCTGAGCCGGAGCCAAAGTAGCCGATCAAACCCGGTTGTTGAAGGATGATCCGCGCGGCTCGATACACCTTGGCTGGTGAAGGGTTGCCGCTAGTGTCGCAGAAATTGGCGACGGTGAAGCCTTCGTTCATGACGGCGTCCATTGCCATCATGGAACCGCCGCCACCAGCGCCGTGGAAGCCGACGAGGCCTTTCGATCCGGCCGTCGGCTCCGTATTCATTTGAACGAAGTAGAAGGTGCCGCGCTGGTCGGCCTGCTCGGCGGCGTAGGCCATCTTTTCCAATGCCGTCGGCGGATGATCGAGTTCGCGGGCAATGTCGATCCCCAACTCCGGATGACGAAACACGGCGTAGTCATCCACCGTAACCCGGCAATCCGCCGCCATCACGCGGCCATCTTTGGTGACTACCAGTGGGTTAACTTCCAGCGACCGTGCTTCAATTGATTTGGCGGCTTGAAAGATCGTCATCACGGCGTCACGGATCGTTGCGTCGATCTCACTTGGGTTTGGACCATTGTGAATCGGGCACGGAATCCGTTTGACCGTCTTGCCGCGCTCTTCGATGCCTGTGCCGCCTTGAGCATCAATCAATAAAACCGGCTGGCGTTCACGATCATCAATCGAAAAGGAAACGAAAAACTCTTTCGCAATTTGCAACCGTTCTTCGACTAGCAGTTCTGTGACCGGGAAGTTGCCGACTTTGATTTGCAGCATTCGCCGGGCATGATCCGCCGCTTGTTGCGGTGTCTCGGCGAACGCAACACCGCCGAGTGCGGCTCGACCTGTGGTCCACGCCTGGATTTTCACCACACATTGGCCGCCGAGTTGGGTCGCAGCCTTTGCCGCTTCCTCCGGTGAGCGAGCCACGTGTCCGCGCGGCACCGCCAGCCCGGCTTTCGCCAGGATCGCCTTGCCTTGATGCTCGTGTAAACGGGCCATTGGAATCAAAATGATACGGAAACGCCGGCCCCAAGCCATCGTTCAATAGTCGTCCGGCGACGGCATGTCGCCAGCGGCTCTGGTCACCAACGCGGCAAAGGTCGTGTTGCGGATTCGTTCGTTGATAAAGCGGATTGACCCGTCGGCAAACGCGAAGTTCGCACCGGCCAAGTGGAAGCTGTACACCTCGTTGTCATTTGTGCAGTTCATCACGGCGGGACCAAAGCCCTGGCCATTTCCGGTACGCAACGTGTCCGAGCCATCCAGGGCGATTTCCAAATTGGGATCGCTCCATGCACCGGCGCTGGCTCGGCCAGTGGCCCGACCGCCCATGCGCCACAAATCCGGTCGGCCGCCATCTTCCACCACGAGGAACGATACGCTGGTGCCGTCGGTAATGTCGCGGACCCGGCATATTGAGGAAGTCATCACGCCGTTCTGGGCGTCAGGCTTGTAGCGGGGCCAGCCAACCATGTCACAGTAGCCGGGATTCACACCGTGATAAACCGTGTAATCGCTCACTGCGGGTTGAAATGCATGCCGTAGTCCGTGCGGTCTCCACTCGGTGTCGATGGGCAGTAAAGAAGGCGTATTTGCGACTGGGCGGCGATCTGATTCACGAGATGGTCCCAGTTCTGTTTCAAGTCGTATTGAATGTTACCCTGTTCAAGGAAGGGCAGAATCGGCGGCAAGTACGATCGCGTCGGCGGGTCGAAGCGAAAGCCCTCGGGAAACCACCCGCGGGTCTGCTCGAATTGCAATAGTGCCAGGCCGATTTGCTTGAGGTTGTTGGCACACTTCACGCGGGCGGCCGACTCACGCACCTTCTGCACGGCCGGCAGCAATAGCCCCATCAGCGTCGCGATGATCGCAATCACCACAAGCAATTCGATGACCGTGAAACCGCGGCGGCGTGCCATGGCCGATCCTGGAAGTACGTCGAGCGATCAGCAATTGAGATGCTATCAAATCCGGGCCGTGGCCGCGCTGCGGAGCCGAAGTCGCCTTGCGAGATACAATGCTCTGCACGCGCCCACCTTCACGGAATCCGCGATGTCTCAGGACCGCCTCAGCGACTACCTCGCCCAGTTCAGTCAAACCCACGCTCAAATGCTGGAGCAGCTTCGCCGCGTGGTCGTCGGGCAGTCGGAAGTCATCGATCAAATCCTGGCCGCGGTTTTCACTCGCGGCCATTGCCTTCTCGTCGGCGTGCCGGGGTTGGCCAAGACATTGATGGTCAGCTCGATCGCGCAGATTCTCGACGTGTCGTTCAAGCGCATTCAGTTCACGCCCGACCTGATGCCGTCGGACATTACCGGCACGACAGTGCTGGACGAGAACGAGGCTGGCCGGCGCGAGTTCCGGTTTGTCAAAGGCCCGATCTTCGCCAACATCATTCTCGCCGACGAAATCAACCGCACGCCGCCGAAGACACAGGCCGCCATGTTGCAGTCGATGCAGGAGCGGCAAGTCACAATCGGTCAGGACACGTATGATTTGCCCGATCCGTTCTTCGTGATCGCCACGCAGAATCCGATTGAACAGGAAGGCACGTATCCGCTGCCGGAAGCCCAACTCGACCGCTTCATGTTCATGATCTCGGTAGAGTATCCCAACTTCGAAGAAGAGAAGCGCATTCTCGCGACAACGACAAAGGACGACCCACCGGAATTAACGAAGGTGCTCTCCAGCAAAGCGATCTCCAATCTGCAGAAGCTGGTGCGGACAGTACCGGTCGGTGATTATGTCGTGGACTATGTCGCGAGATTGGTGCGAGCCACTCGGCCCAAAGACCCGAGCGCACCGGAGTTCGTCAAAAAGATGGTCGACTTCGGCGCCGGCCCGCGCGCCGGGCAATTCCTCATCCGCGGCGGCCAGGCAATGGCTGCCCTCGACGGGCGTTTCAGCGTCGCCATCGATGACATTCGCAAAGTGGCGGTGCCGGTTCTGCGGCACCGTGTCAGCACCAATTTTCAAGCGCAGGCTGAAGGGAAGACCAGCGATGACCTGGTGCATCAACTGCTACAGACCGTTACGGAAGGTGAACCGGCTAAGTACGTCAGTGCGACGAAAAAGAAATAACTGCTGTTACAATTGACGCGCTAAGCCGCAAGCGGCTCACTTAAACTCATGCTCCGGCCCAGGAAATTTCCCTGAGCGCACATCATCGCAGTATGCTTCAATCGCGTCGCGGACTTGTTGGCCCATCTCGGCGTAGCGTCTCACGAAGCGTGGTCGCACGCCGTCGAACAATCCGAGTAGGTCGGGGCCAACCAGTACTTGGCCATCGCAATTGACGCCGGCACCGATGCCGATGGTGGGTATCCTCAATTCCTGGCTCATGCGTGTTGCCAACTCGGCAGGGACGCATTCGACCACGACTGCAAACGCACCGGCTGATTCAACCGCTTTCGCATCAGCCATGATGCGCTCGGCATCGCGCTGGACGCGGAAGCCGCCGATGCGGCGCACGGATTGCGGTGTCAGACCGACATGGCCCAGCACCGGAATATCGGCTTCGACGATGGCATGAATGGCCGCAGCGCTGCGTTCGCCGCCTTCCAACTTCACGGCATGTGCGCCGCCTTCCTTCACCAACCGGCCGGCATTTTCCAATGCTTGTTTGGCACTGACCTGGAACGACATGAACGGCAAGTCGCCGATCACCAAAGCCAGATTGGCGGCGCGGGCCACGCAGCGAGTGTGGTAGATCATCTCTTCCAACGTGACACTCAGGCAATGGTCGTGGCCCTGTACCACCATGCCGAGCGAGTCACCGATGAGCAGTGCGTCAACGCCGGCCTGATCGAACAAGCGGGCAAACGTGAAGTCGTAGGCCGTCACCATTGTCAGCTTCCGGCCCTGCGCCTTGGCGGCTGCAAAGTCGGGCACGGTGACGGGTCGGTCAGCGCGATCACGCGGCGGCACAGCAGACATTCGCGGCCTCATGGGCGAAAGACACTCATACACTAGCACGGGGTCCACCCGCTTGCGAGGGTGTCAATCAATTCGAGGGAACGTCGCCGTGAAAAACAGCCAAATCAGCCGTCGCCAGGCCATTGCCACAGCGAGTGTTCTCGCCGTGGCACCGACGGTTCATGCTTTTGAATCCGTTCGACCGAAAGGCAATCTTAAGCAATCGGTTTGCCGCTGGTGTTACGGCAAGATTCCAATCGAGAAGCTCGCCGAGGAATGCAAGCGCATCGGCTATCAGTCCATTGAGATACTATCGCCGAAGGAAGTGCTGACGGTGAAGCAACTCGGCCTGACCTGCGCCATCTTGCACATGGGCGGCGCGATTAACATCGCCAACTGCCTGAACCTGCCAGCCAATCACGACAAGATCGAAGCCGCGCTCAATGAAGGCATCGACTTCGCCGCCGAGCACAAGCTACCTAATGTGATTTGCTTCTCCGGCAACCGCGACAAGATGGACGACGAAGAGGGCCTCAAGAATTGCGCGGCCGGCATGAAGCGTGTGGTTGGCCGCGCCGAGAAGAAGGGCGTCACCATCATCATGGAATTGTTGAACAGCAAAGTCGATCACAAGGATTACATGTGCGACCGGACGCCGTGGGGCGTGCAATTGGTCAACATGGTCGGCTCATCGCGGTTCAAGCTGTTGTACGACATCTATCACATGCAGATCATGGAAGGCGACGTGATCCGCACCATCAATGACCACAAAGACGCCATCGCCCATTACCATACCGGTGGCGTGCCGGGCCGGGCCGAGATTGACGCGACGCAGGAACTCAACTACACGGCCATCTGCCAGGCGATTTTGAAGACTGGCTACACCGGTTATCTTGGCCAAGAGTTTATTCCCAAACGCGATCCGATCAAATCAATGGCCGAGGCGTTTGCGATTTGCGACGTGTGACGGGTGTTTACGAAATCGTCCGCAGTATTGCCCGGACCGGGCTGGCGTCGAAGCCTTCGAGTTTCAATGGCAGGGCAATCAACTCATACACGCCGTCGGGAACCTCTTTCAGCACTACACCCTCAAGAATCGCCAGATCATGCCGTCGACAAGCCGCGTGGCTCACCAAATCCTTCGACTCAAATAAGTCCACGCTCGGCGTGTCCAACCCCACGAGCCGCACGCCTTGCCCAGCTAACTGATCGATCAGCTCCGGACTCAGCGCGGCAAAGTCTTTGTTAAACTGTTCCGGGTCAGGAAACGTGCCCGTGGCAAACAGGATGCGCGGTGCCGTAATCTTGTTCGTCAGATGCTCCACTCGAATACGCTCAGCCCGGTTCACATTGACCCGCATGACCTGACAAGGTCCCACATAGAGCGACAGGTCGCGCGCTTCCATTGTCGCGCCATCCACGGCATAATGACTTGGCGCATCCGCGTGTGCACCAAGATGCACGGTGGCCCGCAGCGTCGACAAAGTGATGTTGTCTCCGCGAGCCAAATCGCACAGTACTTCGCGCGATACCGTCGTATCCCCCGGCCAAACCGCCAACCGCGGCGAGACCGTTGGCGTAATGTCGTAAATCACTGTGTTCCCCTTCTCCGCCGCTTGCGGCTTAGCGCATGCTCTCATCTAATCCTTCATCTCCGTTCAAACTACCAACGTACCGCACCATTCTCATCAAATTGTCCTAGCCGGGACCGGGCGCCGGCGCACCATTTGCTAAAAAATCTGTCGAAAACCGGCATCGGGGTCTTGCATTCGGTCGATCTACAAGCTAGGATGCCCGCAAAGACAGTTACTCGCCGGTGGGGAGGGCGGCCAAATGGTACGGCCCACTCGTCGTGGATTCACTTTAATCGAGCTACTCGTTGTCATCGCTATTCTCGCGGTGCTTGTGGGGCTGTTGCTACCTGCCGTTCAGAAAGTTCGTGACGCCGCCAATCGCACTAAGTGCCAATCCAATATGCGTCAGATCGGCTTGGCGCTGACTTCGTACCATGATTTGCGCGGCCGGCTGCCTGCCGCCAAGATTCACTCGGGATCGGCCGGTCCGAGCCAGCAGAATTACTTTGGACCTGAAGGCGACTTTCGCAACCAACCTTTCCGTGTGTACAACCACACCGGCTGGGTCGCGTTGCTGCCGCAAATCGAGCAGGAAAACTTGTATCGCAAGTATGACTATCGCCAACCGTCATCGAACTCCTCCGAAGGCGGCGGCTTTGACGGAAGCACGCTGGGCGGCTCGGCCAATCTGAATGGCGATGTGGTCGGCACGTACATTCCCACTTACAGTTGCCCCGCCGACTTCAATCCACCGGATATCGCCTGGGACAACGGTCAGCCCGCCAACCCGACCGCTAATCCTCCGCAGGCGTATGTGCCGCCGTACCATATTTACAGCCGCCAAAATGCGCGTCGCAGCAATTACTTATTCGCCACCTACAAAGACACGGATTTGACGCCGCGCTATCCCAGTGGCCCGGTATGTGGCGCGTTCGGCACCAACGGTGCCGCCAACTTCGGCATGATCACCGACGGACTGAGCAGCACGATCCTCGTTGGCGAAGCCCGGCAAATTCACACGGATCTATCGTACGGTCCCTATTGGGGATCGGGCGCTCAATCGTGTTGCCATGGGATCGTGGAAAATCACCAATGGCATGTCAACTATCCCTATGGTGAAAAGGAACTCATGCGTCAGGGCGAAGGCGGCAAACTGCAAACCCAATGGGGATTCGGCAGTTGGCACACCGGCGGTGCCAACTTCGTTTTCGCCGACGGCTCCGTCCACTTTATCAATGACCGCATGAAGTTCGCCACCTTCCAGGCGTTGCACACCATCAACGGCGGCGAAAACCCCGAGTGGTAGATTGAAGCTGTCGGCTTCGCAATGACTGGGGACCACCCCGGTCATCACAACTCAGTTGTCAAAGAACACTCTCGCTGGCGACAATCCGCCAGCCCCGACCCGCGATGCCCGATCCCCGACTCTGACTCCCTCGCTCCCCAGAGCCGCCCGCGCGCGCACTCCCGCGCGCTGGAAAGGCGATGCCTGCGGGCACTTGGGGATAATGGTCACGCTCGCCGCGACCGCGGCGGCCAACCTGGTTACCACACTCGAGGTGGGCGCGTGTGGCGGAATGTTATGTTGAGCTGGACGCCGTTGCGTCCGCTCACTCGTCGCTGTGGGCGAGGGTGTGGGTGGTGAGTTTGTTTACGCGACAGTAACGCCGGATCGTGTTGTCCCGCGGCATCGCCTTTCAACAGACACCAACTCATCCATGG
>JANNLP010000734.1:0-1939 GCA_031396905.1 Gemmataceae bacterium | reverse complement strand
CGTCTCGTTCGAGCTTCAATGCGACCAGCGACTTACCATCGACGATAACGAACACAAATCCACCGAGTAATGTCGGACCATTTGTTATCGTGCGACCGTCGCCAAGCCGCCAGGTGCGCTCGACTTCAAGTTTGTCGCCGCGGATGAGTGAGACATTGCCGCCAGCGTCAGCAACCACGGCACGTGGCATGTCGCTCGGAACAACAACAGGCGCACCAACGAATCTCTGCGGTCGTTCCAAGGCCGATGCGGTGGCCAAATCATAATTATTGCCCTCGGGCCAAGTCAATCGCATGAGTTTGCGTTGGCCGTCGCCGACGAGGTAGATGTCATCATGCCAGTGCGTGACATTACCGATGCTGTCCAATCCGGTACCCGCACTACGCCAAGTCGGCCCGGCCACAGGTTTGCCATCGCTGCCGACACGGACTAACACCCCGTTGGCCAGCGCCAGTACGGCTGCGTTTGACGAGAAGCCAGGCTGCCCAGCCAGCGCCGCCGGCAATTCAATGCGCTGATCCGCGATGGTGAGGTTGGTAGCAATGCGGCGAAGCATCACACCTTTGGCAATCGGTAGTACAGCGACCCAATTATCCGCGGTGCCACGAACCAGGCTCGGCCGCCCGTCCAATCCTAGCACTGGGCCAGTAATCTCCTTGCCGGCAAATGACCAGGCTTTAGCTGCGTCATCGGCCGGCAACGAAAGCAAAGCCCCGCGATGATCCAGCGTGACGACCGTATCGCCGATGCGAACGTGCGGCGACGATGATTCAAAGCCAATAGTCCGTTGCCAGATGATTTCGCCGGAGTCCATGCGAACAGCTGTTACCAGCGTCACTGGCGGGCCGTTGCGTTGCGTTGTCAAATAGGCGATGCCTGCGTCAATCATCGGAGGCTGAATCGGTATGCCAACTGGTTCTCCGTGCGACCAGCCCGGAGCCAGCTTTCGACCATGTGTTCGGTCGATTACCAATCGCCACTGCCGCAGACGGCCGCCGGTGATCGCAATCAGCGAATCATCATCGGCGGCAAGTACCAATGACCGATGCGGCGAGGCGTCGATCGGTGGATTGATCGTGTCGGCCATCATGAACATCGGTCCATCCGACGCACCGGCCTGCCGCAAGCCAAATACACCGAGCATCCCGCGATCTCCCGCCGTGGCCAAGCGCTCGGCATTGAAGGCCGGCGGAAACCACGTCCAACCCGCGATCCGGGCGCGATCCATCGGCACAGCCGTGGCAAGCGGCCCATCAGGTAACCGGAACAACTCCAAGGCCGTATCCCCGACGCCATCGGCCATCTCCAGCAACAAACCGGTGCCGCCATCGCTAAGCGGGAAGATCGTCGGTTCACGTCGCAATGAACCGGGTGCGTGACCAGTTGTAAACGTGGCGATGCAACGGGGAGCACCATCGTCCGGCATGGCATCAAGTACGTAAATCTGTTGGGCCCTCGCGGGAACACAGAGGCGCGATGTGCCCGGTCGCGTGCCGATGCCGCCCGCCAACTGTTGACCGGCTGCGAACGTGCCGAGCAATTCACCCGTTCGCGCGTCGATGTTCAACACGTTGCCAACTGGTCCCGCCAGCGCAATGAAGACACGGCCGGCAACGATGACAGGCGGCCCCACGGGTAGAGATTCCAGCGGTTGCGACCAGACGATGTCGCCTGTTTTGACGTCGCGAGCCGAAACAGAACGTGGCTCCGTGGCCACCACGAGCCAGCGCGAATCATCCAATTTCAGCGGCGGCCAGGCCGCATCCGCACCCAGTCGATCCGCCCACGCAATACGCCCGGTCTTGGAGTCGAGAGCAGCCAACACGCCACGCGCTAAAATCGGAATGCGCGATCCCGGGCCAATCGCTTTGGGTCCCGGCAAGATTCCCGAGGATGCGATCTTGCTAGCCGGCTGCGCGGCTTGATGTTTCTCGATGTA
>JANNLP010000723.1:0-1956 GCA_031396905.1 Gemmataceae bacterium | reverse complement strand
CCATCCGCCTGCACCATGTCGTGCTCGAGGTCCTTGTCCTTCTGCGTCGCAGGCGAAACCTTCTTCTGCGCAACCGGCTTCTTTGCGGCCCCGACGATCTCGCGGGGATGATTGACGCCTTCGCCTTGAACCATGTCGTGCTCGAGGTCCTTGTCCTTCTGCGTCGCAGGCGAAACCTTCTTCTTCGCAACCGGCTTCTTGGCGGCGCCCGCCGTCTCGCGAGGATGATCGACGCCATCGGTCTGCACTCGCTCATGCTTCAGGTCGAGCTCCTGCTGGGTCGTCAGCGCCTTTTTCTGCTTCGCGGCCCCTTTCTTGGTTACTTCATCACGCTCATGCTCCGAGTCCTGCTTGGCTGCCCTGGTGGGCTCGACCGCGCTTGCGACGGCGTCGAAGCCGAATGCTGCGAGCGTCAATGCAAGGGAAGCTACGGCAGCATGCACGCCGGTTTTTCGAATGTTCAACATGAAAGGCTCCTATGGTTGCTGACGACAGGATGTCGAGAAGCAATTCGAGGATAGGTTGCGTCGCCGGGCTTTGCTTGACAGATGTCAAACCGGATTGGTTAATTACAAGAACGTAATCAGCCGGTCACTTCCGTCTCATGGCTCGCGCACGCGACCGCACCCGCACCAGATTCGCGCGTCGCAGTCCGTGGGCAATGGAGGGGCAGTCCGTGCGAGTTACCACACGGCTGGCCGGTACGGGTTGAACGATGCCTTGAAGCGTAGGCGTTGAACTCGGCTTCATCCGGCACGGCCCGGCGGCCAGCCGGGCCTGCTGGAAACGAGCCTGCTCAGCCGCCCGGAGAGGCGGTGAACTGCTTCAGGAATTCCGCCGTCTGGTCCTTGGTGAGCTTGCCGGTCTTCTTGGAGTCCATCTTGTCGAACATCTTCTCCATGTGCGCCAGCATCTCGGCCTTGGACATCATCCCGTCCTTGTTCATGTCACAGGACTTCATGAAGGCGTCCATGTGAACCATCTTCTTGTCCTGCGCCAATGCCAGCGGCGCGGCGACGAGCGAGAGGGCGAGCATCGATGCTGCGAGCGTTTTGATGAGATTCATGTGATTTGTCCTTGCCTAGGTGTTGAAATGCGGTCGACTACCCTGAACGATAAGCTCGGTGGCTCCTTACGGTCTGTGCGGTGGCGAACCCAGCCAGGCAATCGATCGGCTAGAACCATGCCCTTACTCCAACGACCGCCGTTGTCGCTCGCACGTTTTCGCCCTGGCTGCGGGCGATATCGGCGGTATCGCCGACCTTGCGGGACCAGGTGACCCCGACATAAGGCGCGAATTCGCGTTTGATCTCGTATCGCAGGCGCAAGCTGAGTTCCACGTCGTTCAAGCCACGTCCCACGCCGCGCGCTGCATCGGCCTTGGCCGAGAAGTTCGAATCGATTCGCGACTGCAGGATCAGCCGTTGCGTGAGCAACTGGTCGTACTCCGCCTCCAGGCGGCCAAGCGTCTTTCCGCTACGGAAAAACAGACTTGCCTCGACGGTGAACCAATAGGGCGCAGTCCCCTGGATCGCAAGGACGCCGTAGTCTTGTGTCGGCCCCGGGCGTACCTGTCTGCGCACCCCGCCCTGCAAGTGCCAGAAGGGCGCGATTCGCCGCGCATAGAGGACTTGCAGGTCGGATTCCTCGGTACCTCCGCCGGCGATTCGCTGGCCTTCCGACTTCAGCCACAGCTTGTCGTAGTCTCCGCCGAACCATCCCTGGGCGTCCCAGAACTGGGAGTCCGCGCCTTTTGCGGCTCGATATTCCAGGCGATCGAGCAGCAGGAAGAGGAAGGGCTCCCGATCCGCGACCGGACTGGGCCACTCCCTGGGCGGCAAAGGGAAGCGATCGTCCTGCGCTTGCGCGAGGCCTGCGGCGGCCAACATGATCAGCAGCAGGGCGCCTCTCATGATGATTTCCGTTCCGAGGGCGCCGACACGTTCACAAAGCGGA
>JANNLP010000660.1:0-7644 GCA_031396905.1 Gemmataceae bacterium | reverse complement strand
CACGGCACGCCCGCGAGCGTTGCCGAGCAGGCAAAGACCGTGCAGGAGATTGCGAAGGAACTGGGCGGCCTGGATTTCGAATGGGCGACCCGGCAGGAAGACCGCACCCGGCTGTGGCAGGCACGCCACGACGCCTATCCTGCCTGCCGGCAACTGCGGCCTCGACCCACCCTACGAAATCGACGTAGGATTTTTGATTAGTCAGATGCGTCGCCGCATTTCATGTTGTCGATCAGCCGCGTGGTTCCGATCTTCGCGGCAATGATAGCCAGCGCGTCGGCCGTGGGGGGGGCAAACGACTGCGGATCCACAACGGCCGCATAGTCCAGTCGCACTTCCTCGACACTGGCGACGATCCGCTGCATTATGCCCTGCAATCGTGTCGGGTCACGTTCACCGGCGGACCAGGCGGCACTAGCCGCGTTCAACGCTTCAGACAACACCACCGCTTGTTCCCGCTGGGTCGCGTCAAGATAACGGTTCCGTGAACTCAGGGCTAGCCCATCCGGCTCGCGCACGGTGGGCACGATCACCAGGCGCACCGGCAAGTCACCGTCACGGATGAGTTGTTCAATCACGGCGACCTGTTGCCCATCTTTCTGCCCGAAATACGCGACATCGGGATGCACTTGGTTGAACAACTTCCATACGACAGTGGCGACACCGCGAAAGTGGCCGGGACGGCTTGCGCCTTCGTAAATCTCTCCAAGCTTGCCAACGTCGATGAACGTCGCGAATCCATCCGGATACATTGCCTTGGCATCGGGCACGAAGATCACATCCGCGCCATGCTTGGCACAAAGCGCCTTGTCCGCATCGAAAGTGCGCGGATAGCGCGCGAAATCCTCGTTCGGACCGAACTGTGTCGGGTTCACAAAGATGGACAAAACGACTACATCGCACTCGGCCCGCGCCTGTTCAATGAGTGCGACATGGCCAGCATGGAGCGCACCCATGGTTGGCACGAAACCGACGACCAAACCCTGACGCTTGGCAGGTGCCAACTGTTCACGCAGTTTGGATACTGATTCCACGACGACTAGTTCACGCACTTGATGCTGTTTGGCCAGCACCAGGTTCAAATACGATCGCCGTATGTGATCCCTCAACTCCAATTCGGCGGTGATGCGCAACACCAAATCGCGCGCCTGTACCATATCGCGTTCATCGGCTACGATCTCAACTTCGGCATAGGTGCCCACGCCGTCCACATCGTCAATGGTCGCTTGCACGTCGAAGTTGTCTCGTTTGGTTTCGAAGACCTGCCGCGACTTTTTGACGATGCCGCTGGGCCGATAACCCAGCCGCGTCAGTAAGTCGCGCCACTGGGCGGCCGCTTCCGACCCGTCGGGCAACGGCAATTCCAACTCCGGACGCGTCTTGGTCTGCGTATCAAGCTTTGGCCCCTTATAGGTGATGACATTGCTGTTACCGATGCTGCGAATGCGCAGCGCTTCATCGGTGCGGCCGAAATGGCGATCCGGAGCGTTGAAATAATGATCCTCGTCACGCCGGGCCGCCAACCGTGTCCACTGACTCAGTCGGGCGGCAAACGCCTCAACATCGTCAATGGCGAACTTCATTTCCACTTCGAGCATGACAAACCTCGCGCAGTCCCAACGGCTCGCTTCTACAATCTTGATAACGCGAGCTGTGGAGATTGGCGATGGCGGAGTTTGTTTCGGTGTGTCAGCGCGGCGACATCCCGGCCAACGGCGGCAAGACCGTATTGGTCGGCGACAAGCTCGTGGCCGTGTTCGACGATGCCGGTACGCTTTGCGCCATTACCGATACTTGCCCGCACATGGGTGCGTCGCTTGGAGCCGGCCATCTTGAAGACGGTGTTGTCACCTGCCCCTGGCATGCTTGGCGCTTCCGTGTGGCTGACGGCACGTGGGAAGACAATCCCAAGATCAAAATCCCATGCTTTGAAGTTCGGCAGGTGGGTGACGCCGTGCAAGTGAAGACCTGACAGGCCGCTCGCGGACCTGTCGCCATTCCGGCAATATCGCTAAAAATGCCAACGGTAGCGACCACTTATCCCACGAGGCAAAACCCATCATGCCGGCCTATCTCATCGTCAACATCGAGATCACTGATCCCGACAAGTATGCCGAGTACATCAAAGTCTGCCCGGCCACCGTCACCAAGTTCGGCGGCAAGTACATCGCCCGCGGCGGCAAGGCGGAGAAGATCGAAGGCAGCTACGAACCGAAGCGCATGGTTCTGCTGCAATTCGACACCATGGAACAGGCGAAAGCCTGGTGGGCGTCCGAGGAGTATCGCATTCCCAAATCGATCCGCCATGCATCATCGAAGACCGACATGATATTGTTTGAAGGACTGTGATTCATGTCGCATCAGGTTGATTGCTGGTGGACCAACGCGCGGCTGGCGACAATGGATCCGGCCGTAGCTCAAGCCTATGGCGCGCTTGAAAATCATGCCATCGGAGTTTCGGACGGCAACATCGTGGCCATCGTGCCATCGACGGTAGCGCGCGGCCAAAAACTCGTTGACGTCGGTGGTCGCTGGATCACCCCCGGACTCATTGACTGCCACACGCATCTTATCTACGGCGGCAACCGGTCCCTTGAATGGGAAATGCGGTTGAACGGCGTGCCTTATGCCGAAATTGCCCGCACCGGCGGGGGCATTCTCAACACGGTTCGCGCGACGCGCGAGAGTAGTTCTGACGAACTCGCTGCAAAAGCGTTACCGCGTGTGCGCGCTCTCATGGCGGAAGGCGTCGTTTTGGTGGAAATCAAGTCCGGGTACGGTTTGACCACCGACAATGAACTCAAGATGTTGTGCGCCGCTGAGCGATTTGTTCACTGGAATGAGCGAATCGCGATTTCGCGCAGCCTATTGGCCGCTCATGCCGTGCCGCCCGAGTTTGCGGGCCGCGCGGATGACTACGTTGAACTGATCATTTCTGACATGATCCCACAATGTATCGAACATAAGGTCGTTGACGCGGTCGATGTATTTTGCGAATCCATTGCATTCTCCGTCCCACAATGTGAACGGATTTGGCGAGCCGCAAAACAGCATGGCCTCGGCATCAAAGGGCATGTCGAGCAATTGAGCAATCAGCATGGGGCGGCGGCATTGGCTCGCCTCGGCGGTTGGTCGGCCGATCACCTGGAGTATCTCGACGATGATGGAGTCCAGGCAATGGCCAAGGCCGGGACCGTTGCGGTGTTGTTGCCCGGAGCCTTCTACTTTCTCCGCGAAAAACAGAAACCGCCAGTGGAGAAACTGCGACTAGCCGGAGTGCCCATGGCCGTCGCGACAGATTTGAATCCCGGCACGTCACCGTTTGCTTCGCTTCGACTTGCGATGAACATGGCCTGCGTGCTGTTTGGCTTGACTCCGGAAGAAGCGCTGACCGGCGCAACCCGCCATGCCGCCAGGGCGCTGCGGTGCGAAGATCGCTTCGGCACTTTAGCCGTTGGCAAGAGTGCAAGTTTCGTCGTGTGGGATGTCGAGAGTCCGGTCGAGATCGTTTGCGCGCTTGGCGTTAATCCGATGTATCAGCGCGTCATGCACGGCGAGGTGACGCATGGATAGCCCGGACATGACGGTGTGGACGGGCCGCGATGACACGCCAACTGAAGGCCCGAATGCGCTGCGCTGGTGGCAGTGTATCAAACCGTATTCGGACGGCGTCGAGCCAGGCATTGTGTTGATTGGTTTTGCGTGCGATGAAGGCGTGCGGCGAAACGGAGGTCGAGTGGGGGCGAAGGATGGGCCCCGAGCGCTACGTAAATCACTTGCAAACATGGCGTGGCATCGCGTCACGCCAGCTTACGACGCCGGAGATGTAACCTGCGTTAATCGCGAAATGGAAGCGGCCCAAGACGAGCTCGCGACAATGGTGTACAGCATCCTGAAGGCAGGCCATCGGCCACTCGTTTTGGGCGGCGGTCACGAGACGGCCTGGGGGACTTTTTCGGGGATTGCCCAATCCCAAACAAGCTCAAAAATCGGCATCATCAACATTGATTCCCACCTCGACACCAGAATGGCCGACTGTTCGCACTCTGGCACACCTTTTTCGCAGGTCGCTTCTTGGTGCAAGGACAAAAACGTTCCATTCCGTTACCTTGTGCTCGGTGTGTCTCAGGCAAGCAATACCGCGGGCCTCATAGACCGCGCACGCTCCCTTGGGGCTGTCTTTTTTCAAGATGAACAACTATCCCTTCAGATTCCGGGTCAATTGCCATTCATCGAGGTTCCCGTTATCCGAGAGTTCATTGACGAGTGCGACTTCATCCACTTGAGCATTGATTTGGACGTCTTGCCGGTCAGTGCAATGCCAGCGGTCAGTTCACCGGCTTATCGGGGTGTTGGCATCAGATTCGTAGAGCCAATCGTTGATTCGATCCTAGAAACGGGAAAGCTGGGGGCGGTGGACATGGTTGAGTTTGCACCTTCACTCGACATTGGAAACATCGGCCTAAGAACAGCCAGTGGCCTGCTGTGGCGAATCGCAAACAGTTGGCCCGCGACTTCTTGGACTCTACCACCTGGCCAATCAAACCAAGAAAAATGACTACATCAATCCGTGCCCCACGTGGCACACAGCGAACATGCAAATCCTGGCTCACGGAAGCCGCGCTGCGCATGCTGATGAATAACTTGGACCCCGACGTGGCCGAGCGGCCCAACGACCTCGTCGTGTACGGTGGCATCGGCAAGGCCGCCCGCAATTGGGAGTGTTTCGACAAAATCGTTGAGGTGTTGCGCCGCCTGAATGATGATGAGACTTTGCTCATCCAAAGCGGCAAACCCGTCGGCGTGTTCCGCACTCATACCGACGCACCACGGGTGCTGATAGCGAATTCCAATCTGGTGCCACGCTGGGCCACGTGGGAGCACTTCAACGAGCTGGATCGCAAAGGCTTGATGATGTACGGCCAAATGACGGCCGGGAGTTGGATTTACATCGGTAGCCAAGGCATCGTGCAGGGCACCTACGAGACTTTTGCCGCCATGGCCCGCAAGCATTTCGACGGCAACGCGAGCGGCCGTTGGATCCTCACCGGCGGACTCGGCGGCATGGGCGGCGCTCAACCGTTAGCCGGAACCATGGCCGGCTTCGGGATGATTGCCGTGGAATGCGATGAATCACGCATCGACATGCGCTTGCGCACTCGTTACCTCGACCGCAAAGCGGCGACACTCGACGAAGCGCTCAGAATCATCGGCGAGAAAAAGGCGGTCTCCGTCGGTCTACTTGGCAACGCCGCCGACATATGCACAGAACTGGTGCGGCGCGGCGTCACACCCGACATCGTCACGGATCAAACCAGTGCCCACGATCCGCTGAACGGCTATTTGCCGCAGGGTTGGACCTTGGCCGAGTGGCGTGAACGAGCAAAAACTGATCCTGCCGGCGTAGTTAAAGCCGCGAAGCTATCGATGGCAGTGCACGTACAGTCAATGCTTGAGTTGCAAAAGCGCGGCAGTATTGCCGTTGATTACGGCAACAATATTCGCCAAATGGCCAAGGAGGAAGGCGTGGCCAATGCCTTCGACATCCCCGGCTTTGTGCCGGCGTACATTCGGCCGTTATTCTGTGAAGGCATCGGCCCCTTTCGTTGGGTAGCACTGTCCGGCGACGCGGAAGATATTTATCGAACCGACGCCAAGGTGAAGGAGTTAATGCCGAACCATCCGCAGTTGCACAACTGGTTGAGCATGGCCCGTGAGCGCATTGCGTTTCAGGGCTTGCCCGCCCGTATTTGTTGGGTCGGTTTGCGTGACCGCGCTCGATTGGGGTTGGCATTCAACGAAATGGTCGCCAAGGGCGAAATCAAAGCCCCGATCGTGATCGGCCGCGACCACCTCGATTCCGGTTCCGTCGCCAGCCCGAATCGTGAAACCGAAGGCATGATGGACGGCTCCGACGCCGTTTCGGATTGGCCATTGTTGAACGCGCTGCTGAATACGGCTTCCGGCGCGACATGGGTATCGCTTCATCACGGCGGCGGTGTCGGCATGGGTTTCAGTCAACACGCGGGCGTCGTGATCGTGTGCGATGGCACCGAAGCGGCAGCAAAACGAATTGGCCGCGTGTTGTGGAACGACCCCGGCAGCGGGGTCATGCGCCACGCCGACGCAGGGTATGAGATTGCAAAGAAAACGGCGGAGGCGTGTCAGTTGGATTTGCCGATGGGTAGCGCTAAGCCGTAAATGGCATCATGGTCACAAATACTCATACCCGATCTGAAACGTAATCCGGCCGTCGTCAAGCCGGCGGACATCGGTGATGTGGACCCACCAGGCGCCGGATTTCATCGAGCGGCTGCTGGGCACGGTGTCGGGTGTGAACGAACGGTTTGACGGGCTGGGAAACGGCACGGCACCCAGGAATAACTTGGTGCCTGCGTTGCCGCCGATGCCGTGTGATTCTTCCAGCACGGGTCGGCCATCAACCACACGCCAGATTAACATGCCTTCGCCGGGCAAGTCGCGGTCGAAGTTCTTCTTGATGCGGTTTTCCAGCAGCAGATACTCGGAGCCGTCCGGTCGCAATAAGACTTTGTAACACTCATTGGCGTTGCTTTGGACGGGGCTGAGAATTAGCTTTTGTTTCACGCGTGGGTCGATCACTGTCGGTTTTAGCCAACCCATCTGTTCCTTGCACCACGCGGAGAAATGCAGCGGCTTTCCATCCTGCCCATGCCCGGTGCTCATCGAACACCAGATACCGAGCCCGATCTCGCCGGGGTTTTCGGGCCGGGCATATAAATCCGGCAATCCCAGCATGTGGCCGAACTCGTGGGAGATGACGCTGATCGACGCCATGCGTTCACTGGCGGTACCGCTGCCGGCGCGTTCGCCGCCCTCGGGGCAAATGAAATAGCCCCAGCGTTTACCCTTGTACGAGAAACCGGACCTGTGCGGCCAATAAATGCCGCCGCGCTGCGTTGGCACACGCCGGCCGGCATAGATGAAGAAGATGCCGTCATAGTCTTTCAGCGCATCGTCGCCGTCCCGCGCCATGAGTTGGTCGCAGGCCTCAGTGAGCAGTGCGGACCGATTCGGTGTTTGCGCGTATTCGAGACGTTTCTTGCCGACGGTCACGCCGTTGAAGACTTTGCCGGTGACTTTGAAATTGCCGAAGGAAAGCTCATTGTAATAATCGTTCATGCTGCCATAGACGGTCTGACCCGTGGCGCTCTTTTCCTTATAAGTCTCCGAACTGAACAGTGCCGCTTCCCAATCAGCTGGCTTGGCCTTTTCGTTAAGTATCACATCGTTGAAGGCAATGGGAATCACGGCCAACCGGTACATCGGCCGGCGAAACGTCCGCGGGTTATCAGCATTCCAACCCGTGAGCGTGGGCATATCTTCTGGCTGCGACGGCAATGCAATTTTGACCGGTAATGCCATCTTGGTATCCGCTCGGCGAATCTCGACGGTAATGACATCGCCGGGATAGCGCTCGCCGACGTTGTTGCGCAGGTCGTCCAAAGACTTGGTAACCGACCCCTCGATGCGCGTCACGATGTCGCCAACGAGCAATCCAGCATTTTCCGCCGGTGACCCGGAAACCACTCCTTGGATCTGCACACCATCGTTGTGTTCGATCAATTGCACACCGAGAACCGGCCGGTCGCGCATCGGGTTTGA
>JANNLP010000636.1:0-1937 GCA_031396905.1 Gemmataceae bacterium | reverse complement strand
GCCATAAGCGTTCGCCAGTGTCGGCTTTTACACAAGACACCTGACCACCGGAATCGGTGCCATAGATGTAACCATCTTCAAAATGAGGCGTGCTGAACACGCTGCCGATACCCGTCTTGGAATCACCTTTCCACATCACTGTCGGAGCGCCGGCCGATTCGAACTTCAACATTGCGGCCGATAGCGTCTTCGATCCAAAGTTGCCCTTGAACGCCGTGATGAACAACTGATTGCCGGACATCCGCGGCGTGGCAATGGCCATGCCCTGATACGTTACCGCCGGCACGGACCACAGTTGTTTGCCCGTCTCCGGATCAAGCCCATTCACCGACTCGGCATGCCAGATGATAAGCTGACGCTCGCCATTGATGTTGTAAACCATCGGAGCCGCATACCCTTGTTCGCGCGCCGACAGCGCCTTCCATAGTTCCTTGCCGGTGTTTTTGTCGAAGGCGACCGCGACGCTGCCATCGCCACCGACAACACAAATCAGTTTGTTGCCATCAATGAGTGGATGAGCCGTATGGCCCCACAGCGGTGGCTTGGCGTCATACTCCTTGGCGAAGTCTTTCATCCACACGACTTTGCCGCTATCAGCTTTGAAGCAGCAAAGGTGCCCTTCAGTGCCAAGCGTGTAGACAAGGCCTTCATGCACGGTCGGTGTCGTCCGCGGGCCATTGGGATACGAAATGGTGTAAGTGCAATCGTATTCGTGCTTCCAAACTTCCTTGCCATCGCTTGCGTTGAAGCACAACACGCGCTCGGAACCGGCAATGCCGCCCTTGGGCGCCCGGCGCGGTATCATCGATTCATCGTGATTCTTCGCACCCTCGGCCAATACGCGATCCATGACAAACACTTTGCCGCCGACCACGGCCGGGCCGGTGTAGCCCGGGCTGATCGGCGTCCGCCAGCGTACTTTCGGCCCGCCATCGGGGAACTTCTCCATGATCCCGGTTTCGTGCCAAACACCGTCGCGATTGCGCCCCATGTACTGCGGCCAATCTTCGCTGCGGGCGGTCAATGTTGAGAACGCCAGTGAAACGATGATGGAAAAGTACAACGCCTGTCGCATGGCTGAAACTCCAAATAACCGCGGCCATTCCCGATTGCCATGCTATCAAATGGATCGACGGAGTTGAAGGCGGCCGCAGTTTACTGCGACCAGTCTTCAATGACCAGCCCGGGCACACGCTGAAAATCCATCCGGTTGCGGGTGACGACAATAGCGTTGTTGTCCAAAGCGATGGCCGCGATGCGGAGGTGGTTCTTCCGGACGTTTGGTATCTGTTTGTGCAGTTGTTCGTAACGAAGAATCGCGGGTTCGGAAAACGTCAGGATCCTTACGCGGGCAAGCGCTGTGACGACATTGGTTAATCGCCGGTAAACGTTCGCAAGCTCGTTCGATTTTTTTGCCTGTCGAAGACGGCTATACCAACCGGAAAGCTGCTCTTCCACACTGATGACGGAAATCGCCAAGTCACTGATGGGGCATTGTGATACTCGGTTTACAACTTGGGGATGCCGTTCCTGAAGCAAGGTAAGTATGTCAGTGTCGAGAATTGTAGAGGCTCATTCGTCTGGCTCAGCATCGCGTGCCGCACGATAGTTTTCCACTTCAAGTTTCCATGCGATTATTTCAGGATCGTCTGGATCATACATTCCCGCCATCGCCAACCACGGGTGATCTGCACTCTCTAGTTCGGCAGATTCCGTGCCCGAGCGTTCGGATTGCCGCTTGGCGATGAGTTTTTCAATGTTCTTCAAGGCTTCAGCTCTTGTCGTCCCTTCGGCCCGCAACGGCAGCGGTTCGCCGGTCTTGGCGAGAAAACCATTGCCGGCGTTCGGCTCAATTAACACGGGGATCTGCATGGGTGGTCACCTTATCAAACTAACTTCATTCTAGCAGGCGCAACATTGGATGTGCAAAAAACAGA
>JANNLP010000633.1:0-11721 GCA_031396905.1 Gemmataceae bacterium | reverse complement strand
GGGGCGAGGAACCCAACAACCCGGCACGCGAGTTGTTGCAAGCGTGGCAGACTATCCATCTTACCGATGCACCGTGGTACTGCCGTTGGCACCTCACGGCAGCGGATTTCGCGGACCATGGAAACGCCACATTGCACTGGCTCGCCAAGTCAATTCAGTGCCACCCGGAGTTAGCCCTCGCCTTGGATCGACCGCAATTCGTCCACACTACACGTTCATCGGTTTTGCTACGCGTCGAAGTGTCGCTGGCCGCGCTGTGTGATTACCTGTCTGCGGCGACTGATGCTGACACGTTCATTAGCAAATCCGGCAGTCTGACGCGGCTGGCGTTATCGGCCGGTCATGCCAAGCGCGCTTTTCTCCGTGCGGAAGGCTCGCCGGCCCTGCGCTCGGGCTTTCTTGTTGAGCACTCCCGGTTGGAAATACTTGTTACCGGTTTGTCGAGAGTGGCCGAACACTATTTTCCCGAGGCAAATAACGCTCGACGTACATTTCTGTCACAAATCCAGCGACAGGTACAGGACGCTATCGCAGCAGACAGCCATCATCAATCCACGCTCGCTACTTACTGGAAGAATCCGCAAACCATCGCTCTGACGCCAGCGACAAGCAACGAATCTTTGCCGGAGTTCGTCGCAAGCGTCGATCGCAATGCCGTTTGTGTCAACTTCACGACTGGTGCCGACATCGGCTGGAAGCTCATTTCCCTGCTGGAATTACTTTGGATGGCGACCAAGGTTGAACAGGTCACATTTAGCCAAGTGTGAACATTTTCCCGCCTGATGCCTCCCTCGTATTGGGTATCATCACCTGTTTTTCACCGACCGGGTTGGAATAATTGAGCCGTTTGTAGCGACCCTCTTGCGGATTCCTCAAGTATGGTCCATACTGATTCTGACGCCCCTTGCTGGAACCCCCGGGTAGAGAACGCCAATGGCCGTGCCGAACGACCGTTCTGACGATGTGTTTGCTCCCGGTGGCCACATCCGCGAGGAGTTGTTTTCCGACGAAGCCCTGTTTGCATTGGCCAGGTGCCTCGACTTTGCCCGCAGCACCAAGTGGGACAGCGTCCGTAGCCCGCACGTGTTCATGGGCCTGCTCGACGCCAATGACCTCGGCGTGCAACAATGGGCCGAGCGACTCGGGGCCGACGTACCGCGGTTGATCGAACAATTTGAAGAACTATTCCTCCACGAATGCGGCGACGACGAACCGCTTTTGCGCTTACATCGTGAGTTCTTTTCCGACAATGTGATTCGACTTTTACGTGATTCGGTTTGCCGGGCCGCTGAACACTTGCGCGACCAAGTCACCGCGCTCGACATCCTAATTACAATTTTCACGACACCAAACAGCATCGTAGCCGAATGCTTCGAGCGCATCGGAATCACGGCCGCCAAGCTCACCGAACTCGCGGTATTGGCTGAGCAAACCGTCGGCCGGCCCCTGTAACCGCCTTTCCAACTTGAGTCAATTTTCCCACATTCCATAGTTCCACGACCGGCTCGTTGCCCTAACCGGCAAAGTTGATGCATCCTACACCCCGTTTTCGGCTTGGGTCCGGCCGTTCTATTGGTTTGTCCACCACGACTGAATTACGATGGTGTCGAGCGAAGGAGGCCGACATGAATCGCACCGTGATAACAATTGCCGCCGCTGGCGTGGCCTTGATGTGTGGGTGCCGTAGCACCTGTAGCCGAAAAGCGTGTTGCAATACTTGCGCACCGCCACCAGTTCAACTTGTGGCACCGAATACGTCGAATGCCGCACCTGAAGTATGGCTGCCGGCCGCGCCGGTACCGCAGACTCAAGTGCCGCCGCCAGCACCGTTTCCGGTGGAGCCGCGTGCCGCAAATTTCGGCACCGCGAACCCATCGCGCATCGCCAACGCGCCGCAGGAGATTATTCTCGAGAAGCCGGAATACACGGAAACAAATCGCCGTGAGGTCACGTCGCTAAAGACCGTATCCGGCAGCACGGGCAACAAACCGATTGCGTTTCTCGAAATCGCACCCGGTCGGCTGGCGACCGGTCCACGACCGACGCTCGATGAACTGGATCGGCTGCAGCGCGCCGGTTATCGCCGGGTTTATGTCGTCGGGCCAAATAACAACTTGAACGACAGCGACAAACGAGTCTTTGCCAGCCGTGGCTTGACGATCGAAGCGGCAACAGCGAAAATCACCACGACTGAACCGACCTACGTGTTCGCGGACGATACCAAGCAACTCCGCGACTGGTGGGTACGGCACATCAAGGAATCCGAGTTCGTATCCGATGAAGCTGCTCGCATTCGAGCCGACCGACTGTTCCAATAACAGTTGCCGATCGACGAGCTTTCGCCCATACTGGCCCCCGGCGACCGCCTGGGGGCCTTTTTCATGTCTGCATCAGATCACAATCTCGGCCTCAGCCAGCCAGTCGCGTCACCTATTTATCCGTCTACGGTTTATTCGCTACCCGATCTGGATGCCCTAGAACGCATCAACGATGGCCTCGACGCCGGTTATAGCTACGCGCGGGATAATCACCCGAATGCCGCGGAATTGGCGTCGCACGTCGCCGCCATGCATGATGCCAAATGGGGCGTCATTGCCGCCAGCGGCATGGGCGCGATTTCTGCGACCTTGCTATCGCTACTCAAGTCCGGCGATCATGTTGTCGCAAGTGATCAACTTTATGGCGGCACGATGCAACTGCTGCGACAGCAATTGCCTCGATTCGGCATAACGACTACATGGGTTGATTTCAATGATCTGCCAGCCGTTGAGGGAGCGCTGCGGAAGCCAACCCAAATATTATTCGCAGAGACAATTTCCAATCCGCTGGTGCGGGTTTGCGATTTGAAGCGACTCGCGGACATGGCACGGGCGCACGACGCCATGTTGATTGTCGATAACACTTTTGCCACGCCAGTGTTGTGCAAACTTCTGACTCTTGGTGCCGACGTGGTCATTGAATCCATGACCAAGCTCATGGGCGGCCACAGCGATGTCACGTTGGGTGGGGCATTTGGTAATGACCCGATTGTTGGCGAAAATGTGACCGTCGCCGTCAGCCGCTGGGGCATGAATGGCAGTCCATTCGATTGCTGGCTGGCTACGCGCAGTCTTGCGACATTGGAGCTGCGCGCCAGGGCTTCTAATCACAACGCAGCGGAATTGGCGCGATGGCTGGAGAAACACCCCAAAGGAATGCGAATCCACTACCCCGGCTTGCCAAGCCATCCGGACTACGAACATGCGACAAACCGATTCGGCCATGAACCGGGGAATATGTTGTCAATCGAGCTGCAGGGCGGCCGTGACGCGGTTAACGCCTTCATGCGCCGCGGCACCGGCATCCCCTTTGCCCCATCGCTAGGCGGCACCGTCACAACATGCAGCTATCCAGCCGGCACTTCCCACAAGTTCGTCGATAAAGCAGAAAAGGACCGGCTGGGGATCACGGAAGGGCTGATTCGACTTTCCGTTGGGATTGAGCCGTTGGAGGAGATTGTCAAGAACGTAGCGTCGAAACTGGAATGATCTCTACGCCGTCGCCGCTTCCTCTTTATTCTCCACCAACTCCGGTGGCGGCGGGGTTCCCGCTTCCACCTGGTTCATGACTTCGTCGGGCAACATAAACGAGTTGGCCAGCGTGTCATCGTCTTCGTTGAGCAGTTCCGGGAACTTGTGGCGTAGCACCAATACCGAGAAGATTTCCTGCACGCCTTCCTCAAAGCGGAGGAAGCCGAGGATTTGACCGTTGCGCATATCGACCGCCCACACACCGCAGGAGCGTTCTTCCGGGTTCGGCAGCCGCTCCGTAATGGGAATGCCGCTGAACACTGCCGACTCGCGGACCTGCGACAGGCCAATGAACGCGATTGGCCCAAAGAAATCGATGCCGCGGGTGAAGCCCGGCAACTCGGTGATCATTTCGAGTTTGCCCGTGTTCATGTCAACATGCGACAGGTGCCCTGCCCCGCTTTCGAGAACCCACAACTTGTCGTTGTACCAACGTGGCGAGTGCGGCATTGACAAGCCACGGGCAATGAACTCCTGCGTATCGACGTCCATGATGACGCCGCCGCGAGCCTTATTCTTACGCCATCCGGCGTTGGTATTGGTTTCGCCCAGTGCGGTGACGTACTTGGGCCGACCGTTGACCATGGCCAAACCATTCAAGTGGCAACGATCTTCCGACGCCAGACCGGTGATAAATTTGGGCCGCCACACCGGGTGAAAGCTCGCGTCTTTCCGCACTTTGGACAAGCAGGAGAAGCGCGTGTTAACGATCCACAACTCGCCGTCGTTGTCGTAGCCGATTTCGTGGATACCGATGTTGCCGGTGCAATGCTGCCAGCGCGGCAGAAAACACGCATCGTGCTTACCTTCCGGAGGCAGCTTGTGGGCGACGTCGGGTTGGTTGACCATTTCCCAAACGTGAATGTGCGTGCCGAGTGCCAACTTGCCATTTTGCTGGCACATTCCCATGGGCGTGTGAAAGCTGCGAAAGTGCGTGTTGATCTTGCCGTCATCGACTCGGGCGATGATGAGCTTGCCGGCCTGATATGTCGAGATCGCCAGCGAGGCGTTCATCTGCGTGAGCAAATCTGCCAGCGACGTCGTATGAACGCTGCGCAGCCTCATACCGTCGTCTTTGGGAGCGGCCTCTATCTTCTCATCCGCCATGGCGGCTATCTCCAATTGCGTGTGTCAAAGTTTCGCCCGGCGTGCGTGCCAGTCGGTTTCGCGCTCGTGCATCCGGGCGATGCGGAACAACTTTTCTTCCTCAAACGGCGGGGCCAACGCTTGCAAGCCGATGGGTAAACCGCTTTTGGTAAAGCCGCATGGCACGCTAATGCCAGCGATACCCGCGAGGTTGCAAGAGATGGTGTAGATGTCGGACAGGTACATCGCCAGCGGGTCGTCGGATTTCTCGCCGATTCGAAACGCCGCCGTCGGCGTGGTCGGCCCCATCACGACATCGCACTGGGCGAACGCGGCGTCAAAGTCGTTCTTAATTAACCGACGGACCTTAAGGGCCTTTACGTAGTAAGCATCTTTGTAGCCGCTGGACAGGGCGTAGGTGCCAAGCATGATGCGCAGTCGTACCTCCGAGCCGAACCCCTCGCCACGGCTGCGGGAATACATGGCAATCAGGTCGGCAAATTCCTTGGCGCGGTGGCCATAATGCACGCCGTCGTACCGGGCCAAATTACTCGAAGCCTCGGCCGTGGCAACTAGGTAGTACGTGGCTATGGCATACTGGCTGTGTGGCAATGAAACGTCAACGATCTTCGCGCCCTGTTTTTCATACACTTTGAGGGCAGAACGTACTGCCGTTTCGACTTCGCTATCCAGTCCTTCGCTGAAATACTCTTTGGCGACGCCAATGGTCAGCGGCTTGATCGGTTGATCGAGGGTTGTCGTATAAGGCGGCACAGGCCTGTTAACGCTCGTACTGTCGCGATCATCGTGACCGGCAATGGTTTCCAGCAATAACGCTGCGTCAAGAACATCGTGAGCGAAAGGCCCGATTTGATCCAATGAACTCGCAAAGGCAACCAGGCCGAAGCGCGAGACACGGCCATAAGTCGGCTTGAGACCGACGAGGCCGCACAGCGATGCGGGTTGCCGAATGGAACCACCGGTGTCGGTACCCAACGCGATTGGCGCTTCACATGCCGCGACCGCCGAGGCTGAGCCGCCCGATGAGCCACCAGGAATCCGTTCCAAATCCCACGGGTTTCGCGATGGGCCGAACGCGCTGTTCTCCGTGGACGAGCCCATGGCGAACTCATCCATGTTCGTTTTGCCGATGAAGATGGCGTCGGCCTTATCTAAGGCCGTGATGACGTGCGCATCATACGGCGGCCGAAAGTTCTGCAGAATCTTGCTACCGCAGGTCGTGACTTGGCCTTTGGTGCAAAGAACGTCCTTGATGGCGACCGGCACGCCCGCGAGGCGACCCAGCGTTTGACCCGCTTTGCGTTTGGCATCAATCGCGCGCGCCTGCTCCAACGCTGCGACTTCGTTCACATGCAAAAACGATTTCACTCGACCTTCGCGGTCGTGAATGGCTTGCAGATACGACTTGGCAATACTCTCGGCCGATTCGCCCTGGGCTTGAGCGGCTAGCAACTCACCGGCCGTGCGTTCAATGGGTGTCATGTTTCAAACACCGCTGGAACGGCGAAAAAGTCGCCATGCCGCGCCGGCGCATTGGCCAGCGCTTCATCGACGCTCAATGACTGGCCCGGCACATCCTCGCGAAAAACGTTCGACACCGGCAGGGGATGTGCCATCGGCTCCACGCCATCGGTATTCACTTGCTGCAATTGATCGACATATTCGAGAACAGCGCCGAGTTTCTTGCCCAGCACGGCCAAGTCGGCTTCGCTGAGATCCAAGCGGGCCAGGTGCGACACCCAGCGAACTTGTTCGAGGTCCAGGGCCATCGCCGACCTCCACCGGGAATGAGCAGGGGCGGAAGCCGTGCTCCCGCCCCGATCGCTTCCACGCCCCAATTGGGGATTAGATATTGGTAATTTGGAACGGCTTTTTCTTGATCGGCTTCTGGATCAAACCACTGCGAATCGCGCTGACGGCAACACGGATGGTATGCACCATGCCATTGGCGTCTTGCACTTTGACCCGCTGCAGGTTCGGCTTGAACTTTCGCTTAGTGATGCCCGTCGGCTTCTTACCGACGCCACCAAGGTACTTCGCCTTACCGCGATAGCAAATCTTGTTCCCCATCGACGGCTTCTTGCCGGTGATGGCACACTGCATGCCCATGCCAAATCTCCAGTAAACCAGCTAATATGCTAGCGATTCAGCCCTAAACGACAAGTCACGACTTCCGACATCTCTTCAGGCGGTTCGCAGCATTTGAATCGATTTTTCCACGGCGTTCACTGTCTTTTCGATGTCTGAATTCGAATGGCATGCGGTCAAGAACATTCCCATCCCCGGCAAATCCACGCCGTTGAGCAGCATGGCTTGACGGAAGCTGTGCGTCCGGCCGGTTTTCTTGTCGCCGTCGAGTTTGGCGACGGAGCCGTCGTAGGGGATGAAGTCGTCACTCTCAGGTCTTGGGCCGCGATAGTCGGGCAACAGGTGCAGCAAGGAGAAGTCGCCGTAGCAGACCCAATCGAAATCGCGCTGGGCGAACATCTCGTTGAGGCGGCCTTTCAGCAACGTTGCTGCTTCGTTTGCTAGTTGCGTGGGTTTACCCGTCGCGACGCGCTCCAGAGCGGAGATGCCGGCGGCGGCACTGAGCGGATTGGCATTGTAGGTGCCGGGGTGGCGGACTTTGGGCTTACCGGGGCGAAATTCGATGTTGGCGAGCAGGTCCGCACGGCCGCCGAGGCAGCCGCCGGGCAGGCCGCCGGCGACGATCTTGGCCATCGTCGTCAGATCGGGTTTGATGCCGCAATGAGCCTGTGCCCCGCCTGGGCTAACGCGGAATCCGGTGATGACTTCGTCGAAGATCAATACTCGCTGATACTTGTCACACAGCTCACGCAAGGCATGCAGGAACGGCCCGCGAATCGGCACCTTGCCCCAATGACCGCCCGTCGGTTCGAGGATGACCCCACCGATTTGCGGATCATCTCGCAATGTCCGCTCGACCGCAGCCGCGTCGTTCGGGTCGATGACGATGGTGTTCGCGCTCACCGATTCGGGCACGCCCAGCACCGGCGCACCGTCGTACGGACTATAGGCGCTCAGCATCACGAAATCGTGCCAGCCGTGGAAGTGGCCGGTGAACTTGAGTATTTTCTGTTTCCCCGTCGCGGCCCGGACGATGCGCAGAGCCATCAACGTCGCTTCGGTGCCCGACGAAGTGAAGCGCACCCGCTCGGCAGACGGTACCAACTTGCGAACCAGTTCACCCCATTCAATTTCCATTGCATGACAAGCGCCGGGATGAGTCGCCCGGGTGATCTGGCGCTGCACCGCGACAATCAGTTCATCGGGACAATGACCCAATAGCAGCGACCCGTGGCCGGACCAATAGTCGATTAACTCGTGGCCATCGACATCCCATTTGTGACTGCCCTTGGCCCGGTCAATGTAAACCGGAAACGGCTCCATGTAGCGCATGTCGTGCGTGACACCGCTGGGGAACAAGCTGCGGGCCTTTTCGTACAGCCGACACGACTGCGGGAACTCTGTGTGATACTGATCAGAAATCATGGAGATAGATTAGCGAACTATGCGGCCGCGATCACCGCAACTTTGGGCAAATAACGATCCAATACATCCAGCGTTCGTTCCGTCGCACCCTGCTGCGATTTTACGAACGCCTTGGCATTTTCGCCAAGTTGTTCACGAGTATCCGCATCCAGCAATAGCTCGGTCGTCGCTGCCAATTGAGTGAAGTCGCTGACTTGGATCGCTCCACGGCAATTGACGAGTTGCTCGGCGGTGGCGCGGAAGTTCCAGACATGGGGACCAAAGGTGACGGCTGCGCCGTAGGCGGCTGGTTCGATCATGTTTTGGCCGCCGCGTTGGCCGTCGAGGCTGCCGCCGACGAAGGCGATGTCGGCCAGGCCCCACACGGCTCGCAGTTCGCCGATGGTATCGACGAGAATGATCGCCCCGTGGGGCACGGCACACGGCATGGCGCTACGGCTGACGAAGGGCAATCCACTTCGCTGCAACAACGCGGCGATTTCGGCAAATCGTTCGACTTGGCGTGGCACCAATATCAATCGCAAGCCGGCGTGTCGCCTCAAAAGTTCCTTGTAAATGCACAGGCAGCCTTCTTCTTCCGGGGCCTGGGTACTGCCGGCGACCCAGATCGTATCGTCGGGTTGGATGTCGAACAAGTCGGCTAGCGCGTGGGTCTGTGGGTTGGAACGTTCCATTGGAACGCCGTCGTACTTAACCGATCCGGTCACGACGACGCGCTCGGCCGGCACCCCAATGGCGATCAAATTGTCGGCATACTCTTGCGTCTGCACGGCGAAACAATCAACGCCGCCGAACACCATGCGGGCGAGGGGGCCGGTCGCTCGCCAGTGTCTGGCGCTTTTTGGACTCAGGCGACCATTGATGACTACGACGGGAACATTGGCACGATTGGCCGCGCTCAGCATGCCGGGCCACAATTCAGACTCCGCGATCACCAGTAAGTTCGGTTGCACTCGCTGCATCGCCTCATGGACGGCCCACGAGAAATCGTGCGGCCAGGGTACGACGGTATCAAAACAACGTCGCGCTTCGGTCAGGCCCGTTTCTGTTGTTGAGGAAACAACGACTTCACAATCCGGTCGGCGGACTCTGAAGCGGGCGACAACATTGCGCAAGAGATGAATTTCACCGACGCTGACGCCGTGGAACCAGACACGCGGTCGGGCCTTAGTCGGGATGTTGATGCGACCCGTCAGCTTTTCGCGAAGATTGGCGCGTCCTATGGGTGATGTCAAGAGGCGCTTGGCGACCCACGGCGATGCCAAGGCCAGTGCTGTGAGGTATGCGGCATCAAGAGGGGTTGGCATTGCGTCCTTGCATTACACTATTGCGATGCGTCGCGAACCGTCTTCGTTAGCGTTTAGTTCCGGCGGCTTCCAGCTTCATGTGGCAATTCTTGTATTTCTTGCCGCTGCCGCAGGGGCATGGGTCGTTGCGGCCAACGCGGTCCTTGGCGTTGCGGATGGGTTCGGGGCGTTTGTCGCTTGTGGAAGCGTTGGTGCTGATGCCATCGTCGGGGCGAGGGCCACTGTCGGCGGCGAAGCGTGGTGCCGCTTCATGGACGGCGCGGAATTCCAGTTCCTGAAACCCTTCTTCCTCTTCCATGCGGAACACGGCATCGGTGATGCGGTCTTGCAGGCTCTCCCACATCTGATCGAAAGCCTTCATGCCCTCGCGCTTGTATTCCGTCTTGGGATCGACCTGTGCGTACGACACCAGGCCGATACCGCTGCGCAGGTGATCCATCGTCAGCAGGTGTTTTTTCCACGCATCGTCCAGGCGGCCGAGCAACACGCTGCGTTCCAGGCCGCGCATTTCCGGGCGAAAGTTATCGTCGAATGCGTTCCACAATACCTGATCGGCTGCGTGTTCGCTGACGCCGGTCAATTGCTCGGCCGGCACAGTCAGGCCGAACGACTTCTGGAACCACTCCGACAATTCGCGAGCGTCGTCAGCGTCGGTTTTCTTCGTGCCTTCGCACGCGTCGGCGACTTTGGCGCTAATCTCTTCCTGCCCGGCCGTCACCATCGTCTTTTGACTCAGGTCGTTGAGAACCTCAATCAAGCGGCTGCGCGGCTGCGTGCGGAACTCATCTTCGCTCAACTGCATGGCAACATTCGGAAACCGAAACTGTGCGAAGGCGAACAAGCCGGAGCGGTCGTATCGAGCCGGCCCTTGTTGACCGGCCGTTTTGTCGCTCAAGAACGTATTCACAGCCGCTTTGACGGGAAACTCGACTTCCTTTTGGCGATAAGCCGCACGCACCTGCTGTTTCAGGTGATCCTTGATCTTGGCGGCGTTCAGATTGGCCAATTGATCGGTGGTAACAGTCAGCAGGAACTTGCGGTTGGCCCAATCGCACACGGATTGCAGGGACCAATCTGGCCGCAGGTACTTTTCGCCCTCGGAGAGATCGATGGCTTCGATCTTCTTTTCGCAGTCGGCCTGGATCTGTTCGGCGAGGTTATCGCGGCCAATGCGTTTGAGGTCTCGGTCGGTCAGCTTCAGGTCGAAGCGGCCTGACAGTTGCCGGGCCATCGCCTGCCACTGCCATTCGCCCTCGTCCATATCCGTGCTGAGGTTTTCCTCCATCATGTCGAGCAGTACACTCGGCACGTTTTGAACGGCCCGCTCGCGGGCCAGGTTGCATGCTTCTGTGAAGTCGGTCTTGCGGAAATCATCCGGCTCAAAGTCCGCTCCGGTGCGGTCGGCAGCGAACTCGGCAAAGCTGGAGGGGCCATAGTCCGCGTGCAGGAGCCGATCGACATTGCTATCGATCTGCTTGTCGATCATCTCCAGGATCGCTTGCTTGCAGTTGTCTCCGTTGAGGATCTTCTGGCGGAAACCGTAGACCCGCTTCCGTTGATAATCCATCACTTCGTCGTATTCGAGCAGATTCTTGCGGGCTTCAAAATGTTGCTCTTCGACTTTCTTCTGCGCCTTTTCGATCTGCCTGCTGACCATCCGGCTTTCAATGGCCTCCCCGTCTTTCATGCCGAGACTGGTGAGCCAGCCAGCCATGCGCTCGCCGCCGTAGATGCGCATCAGATCATCTTGCAATGATAGATAAAAGCGTGACGAGCCAGGATCGCCTTGTCGGCCGGCGCGACCACGAAGCTGGTTATCAATGCGGCGACTATCGTGACGCTCGGTGCCGATGATGTGCAAGCCGCCCTGCTCCGCGACCTTGCGGCCCTCTTCCTTCATCTTTTCGGTGGATTCAATTTCATCAACGGTGGCCTTCCACAATTCGGCTGGTACTTCCAAGCGGGTGGGGTATTCGTGCCTCAACCGTGCCCAGGCTAGCGTCTCAGGATTGCCGCCAAGGATGATGTCGGTGCCGCGGCCGGCCATGTTGGTGGCAATGGTCACGGCGCGGACGCGACCAGCCTGGGCCACAATTTCCGACTCGCGGGCCACGAACTCCGGCTTGGCATTCAGCAGTTCGTGTTTGATGCCACGCTTGTTGAGCTTGGATGCAAGCACTTCGGAGCGCTCGACGCTGGCCGTGCCGATCAGGATCGGCCGGCCT
>JANNLP010000538.1:0-5077 GCA_031396905.1 Gemmataceae bacterium | reverse complement strand
AGAATCTTGCGAGTGTATTCGCTGACATGCGGCTCCGGATCGTTGTGCGTGCGGCGATAATAGCTGACGTAATTCTCCAGCCGCGTGATATCGCCGATTTTCTTTTGTACACCCGCGTCGCTATCCACCATCGCCGCCAACTCCGGCACCACGATCTCCGGTGCCGGCGCCGCTGGCTGTTGCGCCTTTTGTTTTTCGCGTGCCTGGGCCAACGCCAGTGTTTCACGGACACGCTTCAAGTCTCGCTGCACCTGCGACTGCTCGCCGGTCAGCGCGGCAAACCGATGCAAGCGCGTGATGTGCGATTGCCGGGCGGCGTCGTTGTCGCTCGGCTTGGGAAACTGGTTGCGGAAGCTGTTCCAGCCGTCCGTCAGCGCTTTTTCCTGTTCGTTCTTCTCCGTCAGCAGTTTGTCGTATCGCGCCTGTTGAAACCGCTTGTACGTGTTAACTTCCTTCATGAAGGAATCGACGACGGCATTGACCACACCGGTAATCTGGGCCGCGTCGTCGCCGGTCATCATCACCTTCATGATTTCCGACTTATCGGAAAACTCGATCACCACTTTTTCGTCGAGGAAGCTGACCGGATCATCAGCCTTCTGCATCAGCGGCAGATTGATCATTTGCTGGCCGCCGCCGACGTCTTGCCGCAATGCGCGATTCAACACCGTGTGGCTCTTAATGAGCGCAGCTTGCGTACTGAGGTATGTGCCGAACTCCGCCCGGCTCATGCCACTCAGGCTCTTATCCGCGACCGCTTGTTCATTGGAGAAAACGCGCAACAGTGCATATGAGGTGTACTTGGCGGGGAATATCGTCCACGCGGCGTAGCCAGCACCGGCCGCCGCCAGTGTGCCCAGAAACAAAAACAGAATCATGTGATATCGCAGTGCATTGCCGACATCACGGGCTGAGAACTCGGCCGCATCGCCCTGCCCGCCATTGGGCCCGCGACTCGCCGGTGGTCGCGGCGGCAGTTGCAGCAGCACCGGGCCGTCGGGTCGGCGCGAATCGTCAATCGGTAAAGCGTGTGCGGTAGCCATGGCATCCTGCCTTCAGTCAGACTCGTTTGCGCACAGGAGCACGGGACGGCAGCTCCACGATCAGGTGTTTCAGTAACCACAGTTCCACGCCGAGGAAGGCGAGGGCCATCGGCATCATGAACCAGCCGGCCATGTCGTGGAAGAAACGGAACGCCGCCTCGCTGCTCAACTGCGTGTGCATGATGCCCGTCAGCACGATGCGGATTACGTTCACGGCAATGGCGATCGGGGCGGCGCTGGCGAGAATCACCAGCTTGTCGCCGAGCGGCTTCCGCACCACCAGGCACGCCGCTGTGGAAAACGCGACAAATGTCATTAACATTTTCAGCCCGCTGCACGCCTGCACGACTTCGAGCCGGGCGTCGCGGATGTGAATCGTGAAGCCCTCAGCAATCGCCGGCAGGCCGATGGTTTGCAGCACAAACGTGCTGACAATCGTGGCCAGACTTTGCAACGGCGCACCCAGCGACACTTCCACACGGTACGGCAACCGCACCATGAATGCGAGGAAAACAATGGGCGCCAGGGTGTAGCGCACCAGCGGCCAACCGCCGAAAGTCAGCGCCAGCCCCAGCAGATACGGAATCAGGCTGATATGTTCGGGCCATTCGTTGTACCGCAACGCCGCCAGTGTCCGCATGGTCAGAGCCAGAGCGACAACGACAAGTCCCAGGATCGGCTGAGGCCGCCACATCATCGGTGCGGCAGCGCGGTGATACCACAACAGCCACAGCGCAAAGGCGGGCACCAGGTAGCCGTGCGAATAACCGTCGTCGGTGTTCCACAGATGCACGAGTTGCGTAAACGTCGGCCAATATGCAAAAGTCGTCAGCGCGGCCAAACCCGCCAGCGCCGCGATCATCGTCGTGGCAACTGGTCGGCCTTGTGCGACCCGCGAAACGGGTTTATGGGCTGGTAAATAAGCCAAAGTAGAGCCACTCCATGCTCATGTACGCGCGGCAGTCCCGCCGCTGCGAGCAGATTGTGAACCACCCGGCAAATTAGGTCAAGACGGGAATGGGGAGCGCTACAAGCTCAATAAAGGTTCAATCGGGCCTGGAACTCGCCGTTAAATGGCCACTTCAACGTAGCCGGAAACTTGGACACCATCAATTGCATCAACAACCTCTTTGATGCGCATTTGGATTTTTGGCCAACTGGTAGACAGCAACACAACTACTGCAATCGTTCGCCCTTGAAGCACCTGCTGGTATTTGAGATTCTGATCGGTCGTCACGAGAACTTCAAACCCATCAGCTTGAGCTTGAGCAAGCAACGCGCCATTGCTGAGTGTGCTCCATCCCATTTCATGTACGGTCGAAACGCTATGCAACGTCAGATGAGATCGCAGCGGAACAGGTGTGCCCTGGTCGAATAAAATACGCACAGGTTATGCAGCCTCCGGTGCCTGCAAGCTTTGCGCCGCGTGATCAAGTACCGCGTTCGCCTGCTCTTTGGTAACACCGGGGAACCACGCTACGAAATCATCGATCCGCGCACCACTTTCAAGATTCTCAAACAACGCTCGAACCGGCACGCGCGTGCCACGAAACACCCAAGCACCGCTTACTTTTTGGGGATCGCATTCAACAGCGGAACAGTCAGACCAGTCTAACATGACGACATTATATTCAGGTCGAAGTGAACGACTTGCCCGTCGTCACGCCACAAACCGCTGCATCACCAGCGCCCCGTTCTGCCCGCCGAAGCCGAAGCTGGTTGACACTGCCGTCCGCACCGGCAACTCCCGCGCGGTATTCGGCACGTAATCCAGATCGCAGGCCGGGTCCGGCTCGTGCAGGTTAATTGTCGGGGGCAACTCGCCTTCGGAAAGCGACATGGATAGGGCCACCGCTTCCACAGCACCGGACGCGCCAATGAGATGGCCGACCATGGATTTGATCGACGACATCGGCAGATTTCTGGCGTGTTCACCGAACACTCGCTTCACCGCCGCGGTTTCCATCTGATCGTTGAGCCGGGTGCTGGTGCCGTGCGCATTGACGTAATCAACATCGCGCCGATCAATCCGCGCTTCCTTCAATGCCGACTCGATGGCCCGGGCCGCACCCTTGGCTTCCGGGTCAGGCTTGGTGATGGAATATGCATCAAAGCTGGAACCGAAGCCGAGCACCTCGGCATAGATGTGCGCTCCGCGCGCCTTTGCACGCTCCAATTCTTCGAGGACCAGGACGCCGGCGCCTTCGCCCATCACGAACCCATCGCGGCTGCGATCAAATGGGCGACTCACCTCCTGCGGGTTCCGGCCTTGGAGTTGCCCGAGCGTGCCGAGCTTGGTGTACGCCAGCATCATCATCGGATCAATTCGGCTATCCGAACCGCCGGCAAACACCACATCGGCATCGCCGCGATCAATCAGCCGGAACGCTTCGCCGATGGCCTGAGTGCCGGCCACGCAAGCGGTCGTGATCGTACTGTTCGGCCCCTGAGCACCGAGCGTCAGCGACACGTGGGCCGAGACCATGTTCGGCAGGTACTTCAGAATCCACAGCGGGTACAACACGTCCGGGCCGTGAATGCCGAGTTGGTCGATTTGCAGCTTGCCGTTCTCGTCGGCCGATTCGACCAGCGCCGGAGTCAGCTCCGCAAGATCGACCGGAACCACGCCGGTGCCCATGACCACGCCGAACCGCTCCATGTCTTCGTTGGCAAGATCGAGGTGGGAGTCGGCCGCAGCCAGCCCGGCCGCCCCCACCGCAAACCGCGATGGCCGGTTCATGACTTTGATCGACTTGCGATGCTGATCCGGAACAAACGGCAGCACGTCGAAGTCTTTGACTTCGCCTGCAATGCGAGTCGGATAATTGGTGGCGTCGAACGAGCGGATGAAATCCACCCCCGACCGGCCATTGACGCAGGCCGACCAAAACGCTTCCTTGCCGACGCCGTTGGGGGCAACCACGCCCAAGCCGGTGACGACGACACGACGCATAGGATTCTTCTTAAGTCGTTGCCACCACCGGACCTACATGCCGACGGCGACAGGCCATCTGGGCAGAATCTGCAAATTGCGCAGACTGCGTTTGATCCTTAAACCGCCCAGAATCTCCAACTTAAAACCATAGCAGAAACTATGCAGCCAAGTCGATGCCAGCAAGCCCCGGACAGCCAACTTTGTCCCACCGCGCACCGCTACGACCGGTCAGCGAAGCAGTGCTGAAAATGAGGACGAAGGCGAGCGTCGAAGCGTAAGCTCGACGTGGTTTTGACATGAAAACTCCCGCGATATGCTCTTCGGCAGGAGTCCAACGGAGAAAAGGTGATATGGGGTGTGAATGGCAAAAGCCCACCCGTTGCAACAGGTGAGCTTTGCGCGCTCAATGTACCGGACGAAAACTGTCGTTCAAATCGACCCACCAAAGCGCAACCGAAATTGGATCCAGTCGCTGGCTCCGACGAAGCCATCGTTGTCGAAGTCGAAGATCGGACTGGTGCCGCCGAGTGACAGGCGAAATTGAATGAGGTCATTGGCGGCAACCGCGCCGTCACCATTGGTGTCGCCGAAGAGCCGGAAGAGTTTGTTGGTCGCAGGGTTGCCGACGATTACCAAATTGTCGCCGGTGATGGTGTCACCGTTGCCATCGAAATTGCCGCCGTTGATTTGGTTGGCAATGGCAGTAAACGTATAGCGACCATCAGCCAGAGAAACTCCGTCAACCGGGCCACTGGCAAAGGTCAACGTGACTTTGCTGCCAGACACATTTGCATTCATCGCGACGATAGCATTGTCCGACTGTCGAACCAGTTTGAACGCGATCGATGGATCGGTGGGCAGCGTGACAACTTGATCGAAATTAACCGTGAGATTGGTGACCGTCGATCGCTGGGCAGCGCCATTGTTGACGACCACACTGACGATTCCCGGCGGCACATCCTGTTTTTCATATGCTCCGATATCCGACCGGTTGCCGACCAGTCGCGCAAACCCGATGCCGCGCTGGTCATACGGCAGATTCGCCGGGTTGCTGCCGGCGTTGATGCACGGGCTGCCGGCCAGCAATGCGATCGTTTGC
>JANNLP010000532.1:0-5414 GCA_031396905.1 Gemmataceae bacterium | reverse complement strand
AACGTGTCGACATCGTCCGGGTTCACCAGCGCCCCAGCCCTGACGTCTTTTCCGTGTTCCCGCAGTGGCGCGTCGTCCTTCATGCTGTTCCTCGTGGGAGCCAGTCCAGGGCAGGTGCAGGCTGTATTTTATGCCTCGACGAGACAAAACGCAACGACCCCGGCACGACGTGAAGTCGGCCGGGGTCATTGACGAAGTGCGAGTCGGACTTTCGCTTAGTAGGGCTGTTCGACGCTCACAACCGTGGTGTTGATACCGTTGAATGCGCCGCCAGTCTTCGGCATCGCCTTCGGAGCTTCAGCCGGAACCGGTTGGCCCTGGGCGGGAACCGGAGCCGCAGCGGGAATGCCAGCCGTGCCGCAGCCGCCACCGCAACCCGTGTTGCAACCTGTGTCGCAGCAGTTGTTGTTGCGGGAGAAGCGACCACGCCATTGGCCTAAGAAGTTGCCACGGCAACCGTCGTTGCAGCTATCGCAGGAGTTGCAGCTATGGGTGACCGGACGGCATCGGCTGTGGCAGGAGTCTTTGCAACCGGTGTTGCAACCAGTGTTGCAGCCGGTGTCGCAGCTATTGTTGCGACGGAAACGTGAGAAGAAGCTCTTACGGCCGCAGCCGTCGTCGCAAGCGTTGTTGCAAGCTGGTGCACAACTTTGGACGGGCGCGCAGCAGGTCGGTTGGGCTTGGCAATTGTTGTGGCGATGGTGGTGGCCACAGTTGGACGTGCCGCAACCGGAGTCGCAGCCGCAGTTGTTGTTACCGCGGGAGAATCGGCCCCGCAAGCCGGCAAACCAACTCTGACGGCCTGAGCCGCAGCAGTCGTCGCAAGAAGAAGAACAGCCACCGCCACAACACGACCCGGTGGAAACCACCGGAGCGGCTGCGACTGGGGCGGCCGGAACGGGATCTGCACCCGCCATCCAAGCCGACGTCAGCAACAGGTACGCTACATTCACGAGTAGAATCCTCCTGGGATCGCGTTGGCGTGAGGCCGCAAGTGCCGACCGGCTCTACCTGAGCGGAAGGGTCGGACCGTGCTATCCCGGACAACTAGGGTTGGGACAATCCACGCTGGGCGGCTAACGACGTTCGCCGCAGCCCAGCGTGAATCTTTCCTTCACTTCGACCATTCTTCAACAGGACTGTGAATAGGCCAAATGGTCAACACGGGGAATTAACGGAATCTGGTCGCGTCACGCAGGATGGTCGCCGGGTGCGGCAGATTGCTGATCCGCCGATGATTCACGTCACAACGGTTAGGAAAAACGCCGTCGCCCGGGAGCTTGCCCGTGCGACGGCACAATTGACTTGATGACTACTGTCCAACGATATTGACTTCGGAAACCGTGAATGTTGCGCTTTGGCTTGAAGTCCCGCCGGTGGTCAACTCGCCGCGAATACTGACGGTCATGCGGTCACGGAGACTATTCACATAAGGCTCGATGCCTTTAAGCGTCACTTCGCTGACCTTTTGGTCGTCATTGCCCTGGCCGACGTGACGTAAGTGCCAGACGTTGGCCTTGGCGTCGTACCGAAGCGAACCCACAATCGTTCGGGTTTCGTGGCTGACTTCAGCGTTGTTGACAGGAGTGTCGTCGATCTGCGCCTTGGCAACTTCCCGTGAAGGTACTGATGTCGCGATCGGCGGCAGCGTGCCGGTGCCGGGTTGATGAACGATGATCGGCGTGCGTTCGCAAGAATTGCAATACACCGGTTTGCTCGGTGCCGGATGGCACGGTGTGGACATCGGCTGGCAGGGCTGGCACACCGGCTGCTCGCACTTGCTACACGAAGTTCCACATGAGCCTTTGCCGCACCGGTTGTACCCGAACAGGCGTCGCTGATGCCCGCATTGACATGATTCACAATTGCATGAGTCGGAACAGGTCCGCCATTGGTCTCGAAGAGTTGGCGTCCGGGGGCAGTTGTTTTCGCACGCTTGCGTACACGTCGGCTGGCAACGTGGCCGGCTCAACTTCTCCTGCCAACGCTGCACGAGAGTCGGCGTCGGCGGGCAACAGGCGTTGTTGTCGGTATTGCAATTCGATTCACACTTCTGGTTGCAAGACCCGGAACCACAGCGCCCAAACAAGTTCGGGCTCTTACGGCAAGAAGACTCTCGCGACGGTAGGCATATGGTGAAGCACCGCCCGGATCCACAGTTGTTTTGAGTTGTGCCACAGGTCGATTGTGTGGATGTTTGACAGCCCGAGGCCACCAGACCGGTCAAACCCATGAGTGACGCCAACAGGTACTTCATCGTGCGATCCTCGCAACACGGCCATCGGATTGCACCGAATGAGCCGCTTAAGTGAAGCTAAGCGGTAGCACACGTCGTATCGGAACGCCGGCCCCGGCATGACCTGCAAATAGCGGCCAACCGATACGTGAAGCGTTTTAAGCCTAATGGTCGTTCCAGTCGTGGCAAATTGGCGGGTTGTGCGGACGGTGACGGTTAGGAAAAGCTAGCTAAGAAATGTCGACTTCGGACAAGAATAACTGGACGCCAAACAAGTCGCATAAAGTGCAAGCGCAACGATCAGAAATGAGGCGCCCAACCAAGTCTCATCCATCATGCAAAAAGAAATTGCCAAGAAATTCGCGGACAAGCCTGCCACAAAAAGAATGACTGAAACAAAAGCTCGCGCTCGCTTGGCCATCAAAACCCCATAGGCAGGAAGCGTCTTCACTCATATCGCCAAGACAAATTCGATGATGGTCCAGCACCAAACTGACCTACAAGATACCCGGCGTGGCCACTTTGATGCCCTTGAGGGCCATCTTAAGGGCTTCCGGATTTGGCGCGGCCTCGATGGCCGTCTCTTTCGAGACGAGGCCGGATTCGCACAGGCGGCGAAGACTTTCTGTAAAGTCCAACATGCCTTCGAGGAAGCCAATCTTAATGGCGTCTGAGATTTTCTTGTCTTCCGACTTGAGAATCAGATCGCGGATGGTCGGGTTGACGATCATGATTTCATTGGTGGGCACCCGCTGCACGCCCGGCTTGATGCTGGGGATGAGCTTTTGCGCGACCACGCTTTTCAGATTGAATGCCAGCGCTTGCCGGATGGCCGGATGCATGTTGGCGGGGAACAAATCGAGAATACGGCCCAGCGTGCTGGCAGCAGTCGAAGCGTGAATGGTGCCAAACACCAGATGCCCGGTTTCCGCCGCGTGAATGCCCGCCTCGAACGTGTCGCGGTCGCGCATTTCGCCGACGAGAATAATGTCCGGATCTTCGCGGACGGCGTGCTTCAGCGCGACATGCCAATTGACCACGTCGATGCCGACTTCGCGCTGGTTGATGTACGATTTCTTGTCTTTGAACAAGTATTCGATCGGGTCTTCAATCGTGAGGATATGCAGCGCCTCGCGCTCATTGATGTAGTCGAGCATCGACGCAATGGTCGTGGATTTGCCCGAACCAGTCACCCCGGCAAGGATAACCATGCCCTGATCAAAGTGGCAGAGCTTCTCAATTGAATCAGGCAGATAGAGGTTCTCGAACGTCGGTATCTTGTTGCTAACACGCCGGGCAACGAGGCCCATGTAACCGCGTTGCTTAAGTATGTTGACACGAAAGCGACACTCATCGTCGCCAATGACATGGGCAAAATCCGCCCCGCCGTCGTCATCCAACTGCTTGCGCGCCTTCGGCGACATGATGTCGAGGAGGTATTCCTTCATCAAGGCATCTTCGATCGGCGGAGCGTCCATGCGGCGAATCACGTTCTTCAACCGCATCATCGGTGGCTGACCGGTCTTGAGATGCAAGTCCGACGCTTCGTGCTTCATTACCGTGCGGAACAGGACATTGACCTTCGGCTCCCGCCCTTCCGCCCGAAACGGCGGCGTGTCAGATAGGGCGCGATAATCTCTGTCCTCTTGGCTCGACATTAACAACCACTCCCCGGCAAGAACGATGAAGCGGCCCGGCAACGCCGACCCGCAACCCTCATGCTAACACGCCAGCGGCGTGACGGCATCCCGTGTCGCTACTTCCGGCGTTGTTTGTAGATTTCGCTGGCTTTCATCAGGATTTGCTGTTCGCGCGTCGTCAGGCTGGCTTGGCCATACCGGGCTACTTTTTCCAGCACGGCATCGAGTTGTGCCTCGAGTTGCTCAGCGTCTTCAAACGGTTCATTCGCCAGTTGGGTGTCCGATTCGGCGGGTTCGCGATAGACCCGCAGGCGTGGCCGCAGCAAGCGGCGCGGCTTCATGCTCATGCGCGACGGCCACCAGTTCAGCACCCGCCAGTGGAACCGAAAATAGAGATAGCCGAACAAGGCACCGCCAAGGTGTGCGGCAAACGCGATGTGTGAACCATTCGGACCGCCAATCATTCGGAAGATGTCCAACGCGACGTACAAGGACACCAATAGCAAAGCCGGCACCGGGATGATCATCATGAACAGCATGGTCCGCGTCGGATAGTGCAGCGCGAATAGCACCATCATGGCCGTAATGGCGCCGGAGGCCCCCACGGCGCTCTGCACCTGCTGCGGGTGAGCCGCGTACTCATATCCAACGAATGCCAAACTGGAGAACAGCGCAGCCGCCAGGTACGTGGCGAGGAACTCCTTCGGGCCATAGATCTCTTCGACCTCGCTGCCGAACCACCACAGCACCAGCATGTTCATGACGACGTGCCAGACATCGTACTCGCTGTGCAGGAATGCGCATGTGAGCAAGCGCCAGACTTCACCGCGAATGACCCGGTCGGGTTTGAGTGAGAACAGTTCTGTGAGTTGACTTGGAAAGCCAAGTTGACCGCGCGTCGTCATTTGCACAATGAACACGAAGACGTTGATGGCGATCAGCCAATGGCAAACGCGATGCGGACTGACCCAGCGCGTGAATGTACTGGCGTCGTTGCGGTAATAGTCGCGATCGTAAATGCCCATCGGCCCGGCCCCGGCTTCCTGTGTACGTTCTAACACACTTGGCTCGGCTTCGGGAAGGGGCAAATGGCCTCTAATAATCGCTTGGCAAAAATGTGAGCGAACCTGCTCGCAGCCACGTTGGCCAGTCATACAATCGCTGTGTTCGATTTGCCGGGCCCCGAATGTGGCCCGGTTCGGCTCGCACGAGCAGTTGCCATGACAACCGAAATCGCCACCGCGCCGACACCGCCGGTCTCGTTGGCACCTCCTGATCTGTCCCGCATTGCCCAGGATCTGCAAATCCGAAAGGCGCAGGTCGAACAAGTGGTGCAGTTGCTCGATGAGGGAAACGCTGTCCCGTTCATCATCCGCTACCGCAAGGAACGCACCGGTGGGCTGAACGAGTCGGCCGTGCGACTGATTCACGACCGCGTGCAACAACTGCGCAATTTCGCTGATCGCAAACAGAATATTCTCAAGAGTATTGAAACGCAAGGCAAGCTAACGGATAGCCTCCGCGAGGCCATTGTCGCT
>JANNLP010000516.1:0-5240 GCA_031396905.1 Gemmataceae bacterium | reverse complement strand
AAGTTTCATCAGTTCAACGGTATTCCGCTGATGGTGACGTACCATCCTGCATACCTGTTGCCCCACCGTGCGCCGCATATGAAAGGTGAAGTGTGGGCCGATATGAAGATGTTGCTGACTAAGATGGGCCGCCCGATTCCCGAAGTTAAGAAGTCACCTTGATCTCAGCCAACAGTCGCCGCACCAGTTCATCCGGCGTCACACCGTCGGCTTCGGCGTTGTAATTTAGGATCACGCGATGCCGCAGAACCGGGGCGGCCACGGCTTTCACGTCTTCCGTGGCCGCGCACGGCCGGCCATGCAACACAGCTCGCGCCTTGGCGGCCAACACCAGAAACTGGCTGGCACGTGGCCCCGCACCCCAGGTCACGTACTGCTTAACGAACTCCGGTGCGGCGGCTTCTTTGGGCCGGGTTGCACGCGCCAAATGCAATGCGTACTTTGCGACAAACGGTGCAACAGGTACTTTGCGCACCAGCTCTTGCATTTCCAACAGCTCGGCCGCGTCAATCACCCGCTCGACCTGCACGGCCGGCCCGGACGTGGTCGCGCGGACGATCTCGTATTCCTCATCTTCATTGGGATAGTCCACGACAACGTTGAACATGAACCGATCCTGTTGCGCTTCCGGCAGGGGGTAAGTTCCTTCTTGCTCAATTGGATTCTGCGTCGCCAACACGAAAAATGGGTCAGGCAGCTTGTGTTTATGCCCGCCGGCCGTCACTTGCCGTTCTTGCATCGCCTCCAGCAACGCCGCCTGTGTCCGAGGCGGCGTGCGATTGATCTCATCGGCTAACACCACGTTGGCGAAGAGCGGTCCTTTAATGAACTGGAATGCCCGATCGCCGGTTGATCGATCGATTTGCAACACTTCCGTTCCCGTGATGTCCGTGGGCATCAAGTCAGGCGTGAACTGAATGCGATTGAATGATAGTGCCAACGCATCGGCCACAGTCCGGATCATCAGCGTTTTGGCCAGGCCCGGTACACCGACGAGCAGGCAGTGGCCGCGCGAAATTAGCGCCAGGACGATTTGTTCCAACGCATCGCGTTGACCAATGATGGCTTTGCCGCACTCCAGCATCAGTCGTCGGCAACCAAGGCTCAAACGTTCGGCCGCCGCCGCATCGCCATCGTGGACCAATTCAAACCCGTGTTCACCGTCGTCAATCACCCAGGTGCCGCACCCGCACAGGCGTTTGCCGGCCTTCGGCACCTGCACGACGATTCCACACTTGTGACAGCGAACGGAGATCATGGTGACATCATTCCTCAAATGACACGGTCACTTCATCATGATTGAATTGGATCGATTCGTCCAGTATGAGCATCACGGCGCACTTGGTCGCCTTGCAGCCGTCGCGGCATAACTCAGTCGAATCAAATGGTCGGCCGTGGCAATGACAAGTGTGCCGTCGTCGTAAGCCAGGTTTCCGCCAGGCAAATTGTGAAATAGTGTCGGTTGATACACCGGCTGGCCGGCACGATCCAGCACCAAAAGCCCATTGAGCCGGGTGGGGAACAGCACGCAATCGCCAAGGATCAAGCCGCGGCCAAAAGGTGCGGCGGCGTCGAGCTTACCCCACTGGGTGTCAATTGTTCCCGACCTCACATCGATTGCACCAATCCCGTGGTAGATGCCGCTTGCCGTGACGATGAGTTTGCCGCCAATGATACCCAACATGTGCACGACTTCGAGCATCGGCGGACGATTCCAAAGCGGCACGCCTGTGTAAGTGTCAAATGCCAATACGGCATCGCTATCGGCAGGCGCAACGAAGACCCGGCCATCGACAGCAACCGGCGGGCACAAGTCACGAGGCACGGGCAATAAGTTGGCCGGTAAGCCACGGGGACCGCGCGACGAATAATTGGCAGCCCACACCGGCTTGCCGTTACGAGCGTCGAGCGCAATTACAGTGCCAGCGTCGGTTCCATAGACGATGTTCGGCCCGGCCAGCGTCAGCAAAGGCAAGCGATGTCGACCCGCTTCCAACTGAATCTCCGCCACTATGTTTGTCCACAATGGACCTTGCGAAGACCGATCGGCCGCGAAACATGCCAATGTCAGGTTGGCACGGTTGACCGCCGAAGAGAGCCAGGAAACATACAGCCGCCCGTCGGAGACAATCGGACAGCCTTCAAACTCAACGTTGTCACCAAGAGTGGACGCCTTGAGTTCCCAAACCTTTCGCCATTTCCACGACGCGGCTGCCGTATCCACGGCCAGGCAAACCAATGTCGATTTGTTGATTCGGGCATAAACGCGACTGCCATCAGTTGTCAGCGTTCGATTTTCCGCGATAGGTTGCTCAGGTCGCCCCGAAATTGCAAACACATCGGCAATCAGGCCGGTGTCCGGATCAAGGGCGACAATCCGCTCGCCATCAGCGACAACGAGTTTTCCTGACCACATCTGCGGATGCGTCGTCAACTGTCTTGGCGAGGCGATTGGATTGCGTTCGGGTAGTCTCACATCGGACTGCACTTCGCAACTTGGCCAGGCGATGGCTAGTTCGATTCGTCGTGGCGCCAGTTGCGGCAGCCGTTTCGAAATTGCCCCGATGCGGTTCTCGTTTGCACCGAATGTGCGCGCGGTCGTCGGTTCCACTCGCGGTATGGTCGCAACTAAGTCTTCTGTGTTTGAGGTTAACAACTCGGCAAGTCTGCCTTCGCGCCCCGCCAGCCTGCCGCTCACATCCGGAAAGTCGCGGCGAAACACCTCGACGTCGGCATCGACGTTGTTACCCTGCATCCGCGCGGCCAATATGGATTTGGCCCGGACAGACGCAACTGCAGGCCAATCAGGGAACATCGTCTCGCCGTCTCGCGGCGGCCCGGCCAGTAATCGCCAGCAGTGGATTGCATGGGCCATGTCACCATGTTCCCACGCCAAATCACCGCGTGCATCCAGTGCCTTCCCAGCGGCAAGCGTGGGCCAATGTTCCGCTGCCAGCCGATTGAGTTCGCGCGAATCCTTGCGTTCGATGGCACGGCGCACCGTGACATCCGTCATTTGCTCAAAGCGGGCACGATAAGCTTCACGCATTCGTGGGTTCACGCCGATTCGACTAAGCACAACCTGGCGGCAAGGTCGTAGAACTCGCCCTTCCAACACCGGCACCCACTCATCGGGCACATCGGCAATCAGCTTCAAGTAATGTTCCAGCGCTTCGGTATCTCTTTGCCCGCGTTCCAGTTCGGCCCCTTCATCGAGGCGTTCACGGGTTCGCAACGACTCCGCATGAAGTCGGACGTTTTGTGCCGAAGAAATGCCGGCCATCACGAAGACGACAACGATAGCAAGTAACCGGGTCACGCGCGAGTTGGCCCCTGGATCACGCGGCCTACTCCGAATACAACCGCACCAGTGCAAAGTGTCATCAGAATATGCGATTCAGAGATCGTGCTGGGATGAATCAAGTTGCCTGCCATGCCGATCGGCATGATGAGCAACCCGACCACCTGGAGAAATCGCCCAAGGCCATAACGCATGGTTCTTGAATCCGGGAGTCGCCGTGCAGGACGTTCTCAGGTTTAATACGGCCAACGCCCCGTTTGGCCGCTTTCGTGCGGCATGACGCGTGCAAATGCGCTTGACGGTCGCCGTCACGATCTTAAAACGTTGCTAATCATGCTGGATTGCTGCGCGGGAGGGGTCATGGCACGAAGTCGTTTTTACTTATCATCCCGTTACTCTGTTTTCGTCGCGACGGCTTTGTTGACATCCCTTTCCGGATGCGGCGAAGTCGATTCCTACCCTGCCGAACTCCGCTATCCGGTGCGAAGCGATTTGATGCTTGTGGATATCCCCAAGGAAATCCCGACCAAGTTCAACAACCCCGGCCATTTGCCTCTTGATAAGATTGCATCGCTGCCGACACGCTTTGACGCTTCGAAGAAATGGCGAGTCATTGATTTCGCCAAAGTCGAGCAACTCGTCAAGGACGGCGTGCTCAAACTTGATGACAACGACAAAGCACTTTTAGAGACAAGCCGGGCCAACAATATTCATGACCCGCGTAACCTGACGACGGCCGAGCGCACCAGCATCGGCGATACGTTGACTCGGCTGTTCGGGACGCCGGCAAACCCAATCGTTGCCGAGAAGACAGAAAAAGAGCCGATGGGCGTGGCCAAAGAGGTGATCGAACGCCTCCAGTTGGATCCCGCAACGCTCAAGGAAGGCAGCAAGCTTTACCGCCGACAGTGTCTGCATTGCCACGGTTTGGAAGGCAACGGTCGCGGCCCGACTGGCTATTGGGTCAATCCACACCCGCGCGACTACCGACAGGGGCGATTCAAGTTCACTTCATCAACGCAGGATCTCGGTGAGCGGAAGGCCCGGCGTGATGACTTGATGCACACTCTGGTACATGGCATCGAAGGCTCGTCCATGCCCAGCTTCGGTGCGTATCCGCGGGCCGATCTCGACAAACTGATCAGTTACGTCATTCATCTCAGCATTCGCGGGGAAGTTGAGTATCAAGTCATCGGTCAGTGTATGTCCGGGTCCGACAAGCTCGTGGCACCGCCAAATGCAGAGGAAGTCGAGGCGGTTCGCAAGTCCCTACAGGCGGAAAACAAGGCGGCCGACGAAATCAAGAAGACGATTGACGAGATTACTGCACTCCAGCCGCCGACAGACAAAGAAATCAAGGCGGCATCCGATTTCCTTGATGCCAAGTTTGCCGAATCGATGGAATTCTTCCCGATGCGGTGGATTGCGGCGCAAGAGGCAGTCATCACTCCAGACGCGTACCCTTACGAGGACAACGAAGAAGCGTTGCTAGTATCAGCGGCGCGCGGGGCCGCGCTGTTCATGCAGCCCGGTGATGCCAGTTGCGTGAGTTGCCATAAGAACCTGGGCCGTGAAGCGCCGTATTCGTTTGATCAATGGGGCACCATCGTTCGGCCACGCGACTTGGTCAGCGGCTACTACCGAGGCGGTCGGCGGCCCATCGACATGTATTACCGCGTCTGGTCCGGCATCAATGGCGCGGGTATGGCCAGTTACGACAAGTTGCTCAGACCCACAGACGAGGATAAAGCCAAAAAGATCGATAAGATTTGGGATCTCGTCAACTACGTGATGACGATGCCGTATGAGGAGTACAGTCCGGGCGTGGGTTCCGATCCGCCGGGAACCGCCGAACTGCGTGCGCTGCTGCCGCCTCCGATGGATCCGGCAGCCGAGGTTGAAACGCCGGCTGCCGACACGACAGAAGCGGCGGCAGACA
>JANNLP010000507.1:0-3460 GCA_031396905.1 Gemmataceae bacterium | reverse complement strand
GCCGACGCCGACGACGCGTTTCAAGCGGTGTTCCTCACTCTTTCGAAGAAAGCATCGAGCATTCGTCAGGGCGGCGCATTGGCCGCCTGGTTGCATGGCACGGCTGTCCGGATTTGCGGCAATGCGCGGGTCATGCGTGCTCGGCGACATCATCGCGAATCGTTAGCCAGTCAACGTATCGTGACCGAACCGGTCCAGGAAATCACGCACCGTGAATTGCTCGATGCTCTGGATGCCGAAGTCGCCCGCCTGCCGGAGCAACTGCGCGCACCGCTCATCCTGGTCTATTGGCAGGGTCGGACCCACGCCGAAGCTGTCCGTGAGTTGAACATTACATTGGGAGCGCTAACCGGTCGACTTGATCGCGGCCGCAAACGATTGGCCCGACAATTGGCTAAGCGCGGCTTCGCGGCCGACGATCTCAAAACTCTGTTGATGATACCGCCGAGCTTGAATTCACTATCGATCGCAGTCGTCGCAAAAACGGCGGTGCTTGCCGAAAAGGGCGTCACCGTGCCCGCGACGGTGGCGGCACTCGTGGCGGGCGGCGGCACAAGCGCGTGGGTCGGCGGCACGGCGGCTGTCGTGGTGTTGGTCAGCCTCGCCGCTGTGGGTTTGGCGACGCTTACCACGTCCGCGCCGCACAATGCGAGTCAAACGCCAAATAATCAAGCCGTCGCTGCTGAATTGGATCCGGATGCGTTGCCTGCCGGAGCGATCGGCCGACTGGGTTCGACGCGAATGCGGCTTGTTGGCCTCAATGGTCTGTCATTGTCGCCGGATGGCACGACAGTATCGACTGTCGGCCGCGACCGATTCGTTCGGTATTGGGACGTCGCCACTGGGAAACAGATCAAGCAAGTCAGATTCGCTAATTGTCCTGATGGCAAGATTCAGCTCCACGATTTCGCGCCCGATGGGCGGAACTACTTTGCATATTTCGACGGCAAGATCGGAGTGTGGGACACGGCCACCGGCCAACTGCTCAAAACGCGGGACATAGTCGTTCCAAACATGAGTTTCATTTGGGCCGTCCCCAATAGCACAATGGTGGCCATCGGCTCATATCCGCCCAAAGTGGATTTTTGGAACTGGGAACATGACACGCTCAGGACGCTAGATGCCCCTCGTCGGAATATCGGGAAGGATAGCACATTTCATGCAAAGTTTTCGCCCGACGGGAAACGGATGACCATCGGCGGCGGGTTGAATCACGCCGTTTATCTGTACGACGTCGACACATTCGAACAACTGCATCATTGGCCATGTTCGGCCTACGTGTCGGAGTTTTCACGCGACGGCCACCAGCTTGCCATCTCGCTCTTGGAAAACGAAGCGTCGAACACGGATACCTCGATTCAACTCATTGACCTCAAGACCGGGAAGGAAACGAATCGATATTCACTGGGGCATCGCTATTCCTGTTACCATCTCGCGTGGTCGCGCGACAACAAGTTTCTGGTCTGCGGAGCGGGACACGAATCCTACATCATCGAAACAGCAACGGGAAAAAAACGTGATCGCCTTCCTGATATCAATTCGGCGAGTACGACCTTTTCACCACGGGATGAATTGCTGGTCTCCCGCTACGGAAATCAGGTTTGCGTATGGGACGTTGCGAAAAGCCGCACACGACATGAACTCAGCGCGAGTATCGACTGGAAAATGGTCATCAGTCGCGATGGCAAGTCCATCGTCACGCCCGATTGGAATCGGCACACCGTAAACCTTTGGGACATGCGAACCTCGCAAAAGTTCCGAGAGCTGGTCATTCCCGATCCGAAACTCGACTACATTTGCAACCTCACGTTGTCGGCGGACGAAAAATCACTTGCTGGTTCTCAAGTGAGTGGCGCGCTCAACATTTGGGACATGGCGACTGGTGAAGTGAAGAGTTCCACCAGACTTCACGAGCCTGGGAAGGAGCCGGGCCGTTACCATTTCCATCAATGTTATGTAGCGCCAAATCTCAAAACCGCGACGTCGCTGGAAAGAACACGCCCCAAAGACGATGAATCAACTCGGCTCGCCATGTGGGACGTCCAAAGCGGGGCGTTACTCCATGCCCATGACCTGCAAAGAGTCACGACTCGCTGTGCCTGGTTGAATGGCGGGACAATGATTAGTCTGGCATTGGCGGACGGCATTTCGATTAGGGATGTCGCCACCGGGAAGACGGTCAAACGGTTGCAACCGGCTTCAGAGGACTGCGGCATGGCCGTGTCGCCCGATGAACGGCTATTGGCCGCCTCGCGATCCATGAAGGACAAAGACGCCAAGGCGACCAGCGATGTCGCCGTATGGGATTTGGCGACGGGGCAGTTAATCGCCGTCGTCCCGGTTGACCAATCCGTTCGCTTTCAAATTGCCAACGACAATCAAACCCTGGTGACGGCCGATGACCAAAAGATCGTTGCTTGGGATATCGCAACTGGCCAAGTGCGATCGCGCTGGGAACTTCCAAATCCGGGCCGAGACATTTATGGAAGTCCACCCGTCAATCGGCTGCTAATTTCCGCCGACGGCCGCCGCGTTGTCACCTCGATGTTGGACGGCACCGCGTTAGTCTGGGACCTGACCCAGGTACCCCGGCGACCCACACAGCCAATCACGACCGAAGCCTTGTCGACGTGTTGCGATGATCTCAAACACGAAAACGCCGCCAAAGCCTATGCCGCGATATGGCGACTTATCGATTCACCCGCCAAAGACGTTGTTGCAATGCTGCGTTCCAAATTGAAGCCGGCCGATGACTCTGCCGCCGAAAAGGTCCGAGACCTGATTAAGAAACTCGACAGCGACAAATTCGCCGAACGAGAAGGAGCCTCCAGGCAAATCGCCGAGTTGGGTTCAGCAGCCGAGCCAGTTCTGCGCTGGACATTGGAGCAAGAACTCTCGGCCGAAGCACGACGGCGAATTGAAACTCTCCTGGAGAAAGCCACGAATCCGGTTCTTTCAACTGATGACTTGGCTGCCATGCGCGCTGTTCAGGTGGTGGAACGGCTGGCAACTCAAGAGGCGCGCGAACTGCTGACATATTGGGCTAAGGGGGCGCCTCATGCGCCCTTAACCCGCGAAGCCAAAGCAGCGAACGAACGGCTGAACATTTCTCAATGACGTCCCGCAGCTCCGTAGCCGCATTCGCCAGAATGCGGCGATTGTCGCGGCCCATTGCCGCTAGCGGAATTCTGGCGATTTCCGCTACTAATTACTTGACTTCGTCACGAATGCATGTACACTTGTGCTGTATCAGCCTTGCAGGCTGATCCTAGTACGATGCCCGCACCTGATCCTTGAACCAGATCGGGTCGAGCGTCGATCGCGCATGGCGATGGCCATACTGTGCGCGAGATGACGGCGAAGACTCGTCAATGGCTTTGTCGATCCGCGGGTTCACGGGATCGGCACTGGACGAGTCGAGTCGAGCGCACCACCGAACGCTCGGCGTGTTTGTCATGTG
>JANNLP010000490.1:0-4875 GCA_031396905.1 Gemmataceae bacterium | reverse complement strand
GCTACTTCTCGAACGGTAGTCACTTTGACCTTCGTCGGAGGTGCGGTCGATTTCAGTTCACTCAAGGATGGTCGCTATACGCTGACGATTGATGCTGCCAAGGTGTCGAACGCCAATGGCCACCTCGACGGCGACGGCAATGGTGTCGGCGCGGACAATTATGTTCTCGCTTCGGCCAACACGCCCAATCCGCCGACCAACATATTCCGCATCTTCGGCGACGCTACCGGTGACGGCAATGTGTTCGCCGACGACTTCATCAACTTTCGTCAGTCCTTCGGCGGCACCGACGCCATGTTCGATTTCGACAACGACGGTGCGGTCGCAGCCAGCGACTTCATCCAATTCCGGCAGCGGTTTGGCGGGTCGATCTGAATACTATCGCGTTCGACGCCCCGATCGCCAAATGCTGGGCCAGTCAACGTCGCAGCCGCCAAAGTCCTCGGCCGTTTTTTTCGTCTAGGTTCATCTGCGGGGATTGCTCGCGCGTCTTTTCGTCCTGAGTCGGGAGGCTAAGGCACCCCCAAAGATTCCACATGCGCCCAGAAGTAAGCTGGTCGGTTCGGGCACCGCAGTCACCGACACGGAGTCTATGAGATTCCCCATATCCCCAGCAGAGATTGCCCGGAGGGTCAACGTGGACAACCCGCCCGTCGCCGTAAAGGTGAACGAGGTCGGAGTAAAGTCTACCACGCCTCCATTCACGCGGAAGTCAGTCACTTCGGGCGTACCTGTAAAGGCTACGCCAATGGTCTGTGTGGTCGGACCAGAAGGGCGGGCCGCGAACAGGTAACTAACGATGTACTCCTGCCCTGGACTGGTTGAAAATGCGCTTGTGCGGATGGTCGACTGCCCGGCCGCATTTAGCTCACAATATTGGTTTCCGCTCGGAGTGCCGCTACCTGGCCCGAGGAAGAAATTGGACTGTATCTCGACGAAGCCGAAAGTCGGCGTCCACCCAGGGATAACGTCGAATTGGTTGAAAGAACCCGGCGGAATTATCGGACTCTCGAAGTCGCCGTTGAGGATGACCTGGGCCGCCGACCGAGGGCTTCCGACTGCCAGGGTGAAGAGGACCACCAATGCGGCACTGTGTAACTTCATGTTTACCTCAGTCAAGGGTCAGAAAAAGCCATACCGATCAACCGGGACTATGGTGGAGCCGCGCACTGGTCAGATTGTATGTCTAATTGGCATTCAAGGAGCATAGGTAAACTGACCAGGAAACCGAGACCCCGAACAAACGCGAATCGAAACTACCGTTAGATGCGTGGAGCTCCGAGGGACCCGAGGCCACGAAATTGATGTCTAGGCCTCGGGCCGTTGATTACTTGCCCTGATTCAGCGGGCAGCAGTTTTCGCACGGCAGTTGTTCGCCGGTTAGCGGGCATGTGTAACCCGTTGCTTTATCCGACTTTTTCTGGTTCAACGGACAGCAATTGGGGCACGGCAGTTGTTCGCCCGTAATTGGGCACGTGTAACCTGCCGACCGTTGTGAGTTGGCGAAAACCAACCCACCGGTGACCACTGTTGGCATTGCAAGTAGTGCTGTCCACAGCCATTTTCTTCGACTCATTAAGTCATCCTCCAACACTCTAGGTCCGCGCGGGAGTCCCCCTCCTGCCACATCCCAAGATTATAAGTCCAGTGTAAGCTATCTCATTGTTGCACTTGCTTTTGGCGCTCAGTGTCCAGTCAGCAGCATGGCCGCCGCCATGCCGGCCATTAGTAAGTCTTCGAACAAGGTCACGAATGTCATCGGCAGGTTGAAGACCGCGCCGAGGCAAGCGCAGCGAATCTTCCGCTTGGCGAGGACACTTTGCGCGACGCCAACTGAACTGACGGCCATGATGACGAGTGTCACGACATTGGTCGCAATCGGTTGAAAACGAGTCAGGTAGGCGACTCCGAGAGCAAGCTCAATAAAGGGATATGCAAGCGCGTAGGGTCGAAAGCGCTTTGCCACAATGTCGTACATGGCGTAACTGTCGGCGAATTGGCTGAGGCTCAATAACTTGAAGAAGCTAAATGCGAGGAAGAATCCAGCCATGAAGTTTGCCATGGCCCGCGTCCACTCGAACCCGCCCGCAGCGAACTCGACCAGCCCGACAATGCCAATAAGGTAGGCAACGATGAGAATCAATGGGAAATAGCTTTGTTTGGCTTCTTCCCCGACCGAAGGCACGGCAACGGTGGCTGGCCGTTCGGTCTCACCCGTCGTCTGATAGCCGACCTGCTTGAGAAGTCGGTCTACGTGGTCTCGGTCCACTGATTCGCCTTCGATGGTCAGGGTCTTGTCCGGGCTCGCCAGATCAACCTCCCAGCGTTTGACGGCGGAGTCTTTGTCTAACACAGGTCGAATGACCGTTAGACAACCTTCACATCGGAGATTAGTTTTGAAATGGCGAATCATCGCTTGTCTCCATTGGAGTCATTCGTTTCCTTCATGTCCCCGTTTTGTAACGCGGTGATAATAGGGCAGGCAGCGGCTGGGACGTCGCCGTGGCACCACCGGCGCAACTGGCCCAATGCTGCCCGCATTGCCTTCAGGTCATGAATCTCGGCATTGACCTTTTTGGACGCCATGGCACGAAGGTCGGCACGACCCGACGTGAGGTCTTCCGGCGAACGCCAATAACTCCTTGATCTCCCTAAGTGTGAACCCCACGCGGTTGGCGCGTTTGATGAATTCCCGTCGTAGGACTGTTCATCCCTGTGTATTGCCGAAATATATGACATTGCGCGCCGCTTGGGATTGAACCGGCGAAGGGCAAGCGAAGTTATCCGACGGTGGCACTCACAACACGGCTTGGTAATGATCGATCACAGAACTCGACGTGCGAACTTGCAGCGGCATTGATGTGTGGCAAGCCAATTCGGTACAGAGCTCATGTCGTCTTGACATCAAGACTCGTTGGCAGTCGGTGCCTGAAGTGCGCTTTACGCGGCGTCAACGTCGGCAGCCAGATTACGACGTGAACAGTTGAAAGTGTGACGTATCCAAGCTTTGCGTTAGTTCGTCGATCCGGTAAACCGTCCGGAATGTTGCCAGCAATGCGACTTCCGGTTTGCCACCATACGGAAATTGTGTGAGTGACCGCTGGAACACTTGCTGACAATTGTTTCGACAGCCGTATGGTTGACCACTTTCCTTGTATCAAGTTTGAGTTATCATGAAACCTCGGGAGATGTTCATTTATGTCTGAGCCAAAAACCGTTGATTTAGGCGTAATGGCATTGGAACGACGGTGTGTGCCAGCCGTATACGTAGTGACCAATACCAGCGATACCGATCCAGGGTCACTACGCCAGGCCATTGCATCCGCGAATGTCAACCCTGGCCCCGATGACCTTCAATTCAGTGGCTTATTCGATTCTCCACAGACCATCAAACTAACAAGTGGCGAACTCGCTATTAATGGTCCGCTGACAATCACAGGTCCCGGCTCATCGCAATTGACGGTTGATGCCAACCAAAATGGCAGAGCCTTCAATATTCAACCTGGCGACGGCGTTACAATGTTATTCTCCGGGTTCACAGTGGCCAATGGTCTGGTCGCGACAGGCACAGTCGGCGGTGGTGCGATGTCCTTTCGGGCCAATGGCTCGACTCTCGCTCTCGAAGATTGCGCCGTTATCAACAGCAAGGCGAATTTCCTTCCTGGCGGTGCACTTTTGCTGCGGCCCACGATTACGACTGGCGCTACAAATACGCTCACAATCCAAAACTGTGCGTTCACCGAGAATCACAATGGTGGTGGCAATACATCGGGCGGTGCGATCTCTGCACTAAAATGCAACGTTTCCGTAGCCAAATCCAGCTTTACACAGAATCTCGGCGGCCGTGGTGCTGCCATGGGTGTGTTTGATTCTAGTCTATCCGTCGAAACAAGCACATTCTCGGTTAACACCGCGCCAGCCGGTGGAGGTGCGATCGATTTTTCAAGCACCGTTATTAACACGCCCATGACGATTCGCAACTGTACCTTTTCAGGAAACACGTCGATCGATGGACCCGGGACCGCCATTTATCATTCGCGTTCGGGTCCGACCGGCTCGTTGACCGTCACGAGCAGCACGGTCGTGAACAACTCGACGACAATCAATTTGCCCTTTTACGCGGTTCACAATCAAGGAATTGGGGTCCTCCTCGTTAAGGTCGCGGAGGGAGACGATTTCGGGGTGGCGGAAGAGGGCGTTGTCGTCGAAGGAGACTTTGGCGTCGAGCGCGAGCACTTTGCCGTCGGGCGTGGTGATGAGGGGGTTGACCTCGACCATGGCGGCGTCGGTGTCCCAGAACATTTTGTAGAGGCCGGTGATGAGCTTCACGGCGTTCTTGAAATAGTCGCCCGTGAGGCCGAGACGGAAGGCGAGTTCGCGGGCCTGGTAGCCCTGGAGGCCGACGGCGGGATCGACGATGATCTTGAAGATTTTCTCCGGGGACTCGTGGGCGACCTTCTCGATCTCGACGCCGCCCTCGGTGGAGGCGACGATGACCGGGCGCGAAGTGTTCCGGTCGAGGAGGATGGCGAGGTAGTATTCCTTCGAGATGTCGCTCGCGATGGTGAAGTAGACGGTCTGCACCTTGCGGCCGGCGGGGCCGGTCTGGGCGGTGACGAGCGTGTTGTTGAACATCTTGTTGGCGTAGTCGAGCGCCTCGGCCTTGGTCTTGGCGAACTTGACGCCGCCCTTGAAGCCGTCGGTGAACGTGCCCTTGCCGCGGCCGCCGGCGTGGATCTGGGACTTGACGATGAGCGGGCCGTCATGGCCCAGCGTGGAGAGGGCGGAGTCGAACTCGGCCGGGGTGCGGGCGGCGACCCCGCGGGGGACCGCGACGCCATATTTTTCAAAGAGGGCCTTGGCCTGGTATTCGTG
>JANNLP010000623.1:0-2169 GCA_031396905.1 Gemmataceae bacterium | reverse complement strand
ACGGTCGAATGGGCCGTCCGCGATGGTATCCCATACGCCATCGATTTCATGAACCCGGCTCCGGACATGGACATTTATTCGATCAGCGAAGCGTACCATCTCTGGTGCGTCGAACACATGGCCGACATGGTCATCCGCTTCGCCAAGACGCCCGCCCCGCAACGGGCGGAAGCACGCTGGGCGAAGTTGGTGTGATCACACTAACCCCTGCACTTACTTCTGCGGTGTGCCGGCCGGTTCCATTGGCAATTCCGGCTTGGGTTGGGCCATGCCAGCGCTTTGCATGTCGGGAATGGAAACTTTGCCGTCGGCGACATCCTGGGCTTTGAACATGCCGGGCCGTTGCCGGACTTCGAGAGCCATCGATTTCTTCCGCTGGTGTTCCACAGCGCGAATCTGCGCGGCGGCGGGCACCGCACCATCGGATACTTGGACGTTGCTGTATTGCAGAATCGTGCCTTTTGCGAACTGGAAGCCGGCGATACGGTTGTTGTAGTTCACGATGGCCGTGTGCTCATCCGCTAAGGAGTTGGCAAAGTTTCGCTGTGCTTCAAGCAGGATGTCGAGAGTACCGCGGCCGACCTTGAACTCTGAAAACCGGAGTTCCAACTGGCGGCCGTTGGCTTCGCGCTGGGCACGCTGGGCTTGGATTTCGGCATAGTACTGCTGCAACTCGCGGTATTGCAGCGCCAGGAAATGCTCGGCTTTGCGTTCCTGATCTTTGAGCTGCATGTAGCTGCGCGTCAGATTCAGGCGAGCCGTGCGCACTTGCGCATGTGCATCGCGGAAACCGATCGGCACGTCGAGCCGCAAACCGACGGTGTAGGAATTGAATTCGTTGTCTGCTAAGGCCGAGAGCGCATTTCTTGGAGTTGTTGATTCCTGGCCAAACTGATCGGCGTTGGTCCGAATTGGTCCACCGTCGAGTTGTGTCCCGATGGCGTTGACATCGTAGTTGGCGAAGAACCGCAAATCAGGCTTTAGTCCGTTCTTTTGCAACAGCAGATCGAGTTGGCGATATTTCAGATCCTGGCGAGCCAGCACCAGTTCGGGTCGGTAGCTCATGACTTCCTGCATGGCCAGACTCCAGTCCGGCTTGTACTCAGCCAGCGTCGGCATGTCACTGGGGACAATGCGATGTCCATCTTCAATGGGCATACCGAGCAGACCACGCAGTTGCCGTTCACGATCAAGCACCTGGCCCAGAGCGGTGATGCGCTGAGCACGGAACAGTTCGTATTGAGCCAGAGTCTGTTGATATTCCTGTTCTTTGATAGCACCGGCTTCAAAGCGGGCTTTGTTGAGCTTGTACGCTTCATAAGCTTGGCGCAGACCTTGCTCGCGGCTGAAGAGCAGGTAGTAGGCACCGTAGAGGTTCCAGTAGGAGTACTCCACGTTCAAGAGCATGAAGTTGACGTTGCGCTCAAACTCTGTGCGTGACTGGTCGTAGCGCAGACGTGTGATCAACACACCTTCGACACGGCCGCCGCCGGGCGAGCGAACGCCGCTTGCCGTTAGGGCACCTGGGTGCGCCACGGCCAGTTGGTTGTATTCGACGCCCCAGCCATCGAGCAACGGTTGTTCAAACAGCACCTGTGCCCGCGGTCGCCAGGAAGGATTTGTCGTGACCTGGTTAGCACCTTGAGGCGGCTGGGTCAGGAAGTTGTAATCCATGTTCATGGTCACGCCGACCAAACCGCCGGTCGGCAGGAACTTGTACAAACCGGTGTTAAAAGTCGAGTTGTCGCCATTTTGAAAGTTCAGCAACTGGTTGCCGACGGCGTCGTCGCGCTTGTTCCAGTTGAGGCTGGTCACCCAGCGGGCATCGAACTTGGCGAGCGAGGCTTCAATGTCGGTGCCGGTAATGGCCGGGTCGAGAGCCAATACGCGGATGGAGTCGCTGGAGCCGACGAAGCGGCCGTTGAATTGCAATAAGTTGTCGTTAACGATGCCGGGGAACAGGGCGCTTTGCGAACCGATGTTGCCCTGCTCCAGCGCGATGGCAATCGCCTCGGCCAGCGCTAAATAGCGCAGCGGGCGTTCGCAATCGTTGACCGTGGTGGGTGCCAACGTGCCGCGAAGTTCGGGCACGATTGAGGCATGCGGCCGGCTTTCGAGTCCAGCCGGCGAGCCGAGGTCTCGAGAATAATGCTGGATGTCCTGCTCAGC
>JANNLP010000436.1:0-2087 GCA_031396905.1 Gemmataceae bacterium | reverse complement strand
CATCCTTAGCGTCGTCTACGGCGGGCAAGCACCGGTCATCACCGGGGCGAAGGCGTCCGACTTTTCTGAATGCGAGATCTTTGCCAAGGCCGTGGATGAAGGCAAAAGCCTCGGGTCATACATCATGGCGGTGACACCTGCCGACAAGCCGAAGCCGACTGAGGAACAGGCGAACGCGATTGCGAAGTTCATGTACGGCGGCAAGGATGTGAAAGCGTTTGCACTGGCCGGCCGCAGCTTCAAGGATCTGGAAGTGACCGTTGAGCAATTGCAGAAATGCACGGCTCCGACCTTGTTCATCCACGGCGGTAACGAATCCGATCATGTGAAGAACCGGGTCGCGAAAGTACGCAAGCTGCTCGGCCGTGGCGAGGTCAAGATCGTCGAAGGCGGCGACCACATGACCACGCTCGCCAAACCAGAGTTCGGGGCGACGTTGGTCGAGTTCTTGAAGGTCAATAGGTCGAAGTAGGCGGGCCGGTAAGCATGACCGTCCGGCTTCGAGGGAGTAAGGCGATGCAACTGAGCGCAGTGTTGCGTTGGACCGCGCGAGTGTGGGGCATAGTCAGTTTTCTGCTGATCGCCGCTTTTATGGTCGGCGGAGCCGAAAGCATGCGACCGACTGCAAACGAAGCTCTCGGCCTCCTCTTATTTCCGTTTGGCGTGGTGGTGGGCTTCGGTATCGCATGGTGGCGTGAAGGTATTGGCGGCCTCGTCACAATAGGAAGCCTGGCGTTATTTGGCCTGTGGATGTTTCATCGCGACGGTCGATTTCCTGGCCCGTATTTCCTACTGTTTGCCGGTCCCGGCTTCATCCACACTGCCAATGCGCTATTGAGTCGTTCGCGTTGGTCGAACACGGATCTTCAGCGACGACAGCCCGACCACGATGTCTAAATTGATCCACCGAATCTAAGTCGAAATTGAATGAAGTCGCTGGCGGCGACGGCGCCGTCGTTGTCGAAGTCGAACATGAAAGAGACACCGCCGAAGGTCAGGCGGAACTGGATGAAGTCGTTGGCGGCCACCGCGCCGTCGCCATCAGCGTCGCCGAAGAAGCGGAAGAGTTTGTTGGTTACTGGATTGCCTACCACTATGTGGTTGTCGCCGCCGGTGCCGTTGGCATCGCCGTCCAGCGATCCGTTGGCGTTACTTACTTGTGCGGCAAATGCGGTAAACGTGTATCGACCATCGGATAGTGATGTCGATTCGACTGGTCCGCCGGTGAACGTCAGCTTCGCGCTCGTAAACAGGTCGGTCGTTACGGCGACGCTGAGGTTGACGGGGAGATTGCCCAACTGGCGTTTCAATTCGAAGGCGGCCAGCGGGGCCGATACGAACTGATTGAAGTTCAACGTGAGCGATGTCACGCGCGACCGCTGCGCTTCGCCGCCATTGACGATCAACGACGTGACCCGCGGCAACACGTTGACTAGCACGGCGTTGGAAAACTCAGAAGTGTTCCCGGCGGCGTCGGTGGCGGTGGCGCTGATTAATTCGCCCGCTGCCGTGGCACCACTGACCGACTTGTCGATGAACATGCCGCGGCCCGTGGCATCGGTCGTGATGGTCGTCGAGCCGAGGTAGCGGCCGCCTTCGCCGAAACCGCTGCTATCTGCGCTCTTACTGGCAAAGAACTCGACTGTGTAAGAGGTGTTTACCGCGCTTTTCAACACACCACTGATCAAGGTCGTCGCTCCGGACTTCGCGCTGACGATCACCGGATGATTTTGCAACAGATTCGGCCCGGTGTCGGCGTCCAGCGGGTCATTCGCAGTGACAAGGTCATCGCTGCCGAGGTCGATACCCAAGTCGCCGTTGTCGAAAATGGCGTTGCCGGAGATGCGATTGGCCGCTCCGGCCGGCGTAAGGATGGCACTGTAGTTCTTGTCGTAACCAACGAGGATGCCATCGTGTTTGTTGAAGGCAATGACGTTGCCCGCACCGGCAGCAGAACCCCCGATGGTGTTATTGGCGGAGTTGATCTCGGTGAAAATGCCGAAGAAATTGCCGAGGTTGACCGTGCCGGTCGAATCCGTGCCGATGAAGTTGCCTTGAATCGAATTGTGATGTGCCCCCAGCGTACC
>JANNLP010000428.1:0-4066 GCA_031396905.1 Gemmataceae bacterium | reverse complement strand
TTCGGCGGCGGCACACCTTCTTACCTGAGCGCCTCGCAACACACGAGCTTGATGACGCGACTGCAGGCCATCTTGCCGTGGGAGCCGGCACGTGAAATCACCTTCGAGTGTGAACCAGGAACGTTGCAACTGCACAAGCTGCAAGCACTGAAGGAACTCGGCGTAACCCGGCTGAGCCTTGGCATCGAGAATTTTTCGGACGCGATACTTGAGAGCAATGGCCGGGCGCACCTGTCAGCGGAGATTCATCGCTCCTATGACTGGGCGCGCGATTGCGGTTTCGATCAGATCAATATCGACTTGATTGCGGGCATGGTGGGCGAGACGGATGACAATTGGCGCGATTGCATTCGCAAGACTATCGCACTGGCGCCGGACAGTGTGACCGTTTACGCCATGGAGTTGCCGTACAACACGGTGTATTCCAAGGAACTGAACGCCGGCGATGGGAGTCAACCGATATTCACAATCGCCGACTGGCCGACGAAGCGGCGCTGGGTGCGTGAAGCGTTTGACGAGTTCCTTGCCAATGGTTACGAACAATCGAGTGCATACACGGTTGTGCGCAAGGCGGCGAAGATGCCCGAGTTTGTTTATCGTGATTCGCTGTGGCGTGGGGCCGACATGCTGGGCACCGGCGTTGCATCGTTTGGCCATATGAATGGCGTGCACATGCAGAACGTCGATGGCTGGGATGAATACATCCCGGCCCTGCTGGAGCGCGGTGAATTGCCGCTGCATCGGGCATTGCCAATTACGCCGAAGCAACGACTCATCCGCGAAGTCGTCCTGCAACTCAAGACGGGCCGGCTGGATGCCGCGTACTTCCACAGCAAGTTTGGCGTAGAAATCGCCAAAGTGTTTGCCGAGGCATTTCGCGTGCTCGCGGCCGAAGATTTGCTGGAAGTCACGCCCACCGGCGTCGAGTTAACCGACGCCGGCTATCTGCAAGTCGATCGTTACCTGCCGGCGTTTTTCGAGCCGGAGTATCGCCGCGGCCGGTACACCTAGAGCTCACCTCATCCGTCCCGGCGGCAACTGCCCGTCGGGGATTCGGCGTTTCCATTCCTGGACCGCGCGCTGACGAGTATCGACGGGGTCCGTCGACACAAAGCGGATGAGATTAGTGCCTTCCTTGTCGAGTTGCGATAGCCGCCAAATGGCGAGTTCGCGCGAGGGCAGCTTGTCGCTGTTGAGGGCATCAAGGACATTGGCATAAGTGCGTGGGTCCTTCAGGTCAGCCTCGGTGTAGCCGAACCACATTACCAACGCGGCTTCGGCTTCAGCCTCGCTGAAGCGTTTTTGCTTGATCAGTGCATCGAAGAGTATGCCTGCGCGATCAGGGCCGCGACCAAGCCAATTGTGGATCGCGGACAGCGCCGCATTTCTTGAGTCGCCATTGGTCGGATCGTCCATGGCATCAATTATCGACATGTCATCCAATGCTGCCTGACAATAGATCGCCAGGCGCCGAATCGCCCGTGGTCTCTCCAGCGCTAACTCCGCAATGGCGACATCGATCTTCTTGGATGCATCGCCCAGTTGGCGTGGAAGCCGCTTGATTGCCTGTTCCATCTCGATGGCCGCGGCCCGGTCTGGCCCATTCACAATCGGCTGCCGTGCCCACAGCGGACTCGGTTCCGACAATTCGGTCGCCGCCTCGGCTGCGCCCAATGAACTCCAACTCCACATTAGCGGTTTCGGGCCGGCCACTATCGTGGCGTCAGTCTTGAGATTCAATTGCACCGCCGCTTTTCCTTGCGTGACGACTATCCCGCCAAGCGCAACGGCGGATTGCTGTTTGGCGCGATCACGAGCAAAGGGCACACCATCGGGAATGGTTGTGCGCTCGGCCAGCACTTCCGCTTTATCGTCGGCGAGCGCTATGTCGAAAAGATCGTCGCCCAGTCGAAGGCGAACCTTGGCACCGGCCGGTAGCGCCGTGCGCAAATAAATGCGGCCGCGATCCAATCGCACATCGGCCGTGAAACCGGCGGCGGGCACGAACGCAGTGGCCGATGACTCGAACATCGGCACCTGGTGCACGTCCATCATCGTGCCGAACAGTTCCAATACGGCATCGCCCAGACGGACTTCGCTGACTATTCCCGGCAACGCCAACAAGCGCGTGCCGCCGGCAATAGAGCCGTTGGCTGGCACACGCTTCCACTCGGCGTTGTCTGCAGAACGTTGCAACAACACCCCGGAATTGATCAGCTTGCCGACTTCCTTTGTATCGTCCGACGGTTTACGGGCACCGGCAAGATCGGGCTTCGCAGCCGGTGGAACTACGGCGGGTACTTCGGGATCCGGCTTCTTGTCGGGCATCATCGGTGCCTCAGGCGGCGCTTTTTCCTTCGGCTGTTCCTTTGGCTGATCTTTTGGCTGTTCCTTTGGCTGATCCTTCGGCTCTGGAACGGGAACGTCGGCTGGCTTTGGCTTCTCCGCTTCCTTCGGTGCTTCAGCGACTTTGGGCCGCGGTGTGTTGTCGGCCACCACCAGCGGCGTGGCCGGCGGTTTCGGGGTCACGACATCGGGTTGACGCATCGCTTGCCAAACTGCCAATATAAGTCCGATGGCCAACCCGAAGGCAACCCACATTCGCTTTGGGCCACCGCGGCGCGAGACGAGTACGTCGCCGTCGGCTTCTTCTGCCACCTCCATCTCGACAAGGGTGGCTGGCGCAACGCGCGGCACAATGCGATTGGTATCGACTTCCGGGCCTTTGACTATTCCGTACATGCGCTGTCGTGACATCGGCGGCACTTTGGCCGGCTCCGACATGATCAGTGTCAACAGCTGATGGCACGCCGCGATCTCGGCCAAGTGGACATCGGAATGAAGTGCTTGTTCTTCGATCTCGGCAATCTTTTCGACGGGAAGATCATTGTCGAGATACTCGGCGACGAGATTGGGATCGGCAGAGTCAGGCCCGGTCGCCGATGGGATCGTAATGCTCCGCCTACGGGCGACACGCTTGATCTTGTCGATCAGTTCTTGCGCAACGGTACTCTCGGCGACCTTCTCCCCGATTTGCCGGGCCTGAGCCGGGTCAAGAGTGTCATCCAGGTAAGCAAGCAGCGTTCGCAGTGTCAGTCGCATTTCATTTTGTCCGTGGTGCAGAACCTGATCGGGGCTGGCCCTGTCCTAATAGTGGGGTTCCGAGTCCCCGGTCGTACAATTTCTTTGAGAAAATGTTGCGACGAAGTATGATGAGTTCCTGACTGAGAAAATGGCAGGTTATGCGGATTCTGCTGGCGATGTCGGGTGGGGTTGATAGCAGCGTGTGCGCCGAGTTGCTCAAGCGACAGGGCCACGACGTGGTCGGGTTGTTCATGCGCACAGGCGTCCACGATCACAAGGCTGAGTTACCGAACGAAGCGTGTGAACTGCCGACCCCTGTGAGTCAGCGTTCAACGCCTGATAAGCACCGCGGCTGTTGCTCAGCCGTCGATGCCGGCGACGCTCGCCGAGTTGCCGATCGCTTGGACATTCCCTTTTATGCGATTGATTTCGAGGAGGACTTTGGCCGGATCATCGATTACTTTGCTGATGAGTACCTGGCGGGCCGTACACCGAACCCATGCGTGATGTGCAACACCTGGCTGAAGTTTGGCCGGCTGTGGGAGTTTGCCCGCACGGTGGATGCCGAAGCCGTGGCCACCGGGCACTATGCCCAGGTGATTGACGGCGCATTGCATCGTGGCGTGGACCCCGAGAAGGATCAGTCCTACGTCTTGTTCGGACTGAAGCGCGAGTTGCTGCCGCGTGTGCTGTTTCCCATTGGCGGTATGCAGAAGAGCCATGTGCGTGAGTTGGCGCGGGAGTATGGCCTGAACGTGGCGGCCAAGCCGGATTCCGTTGAGATTTGCTTTGTTCCGGATGGCGATCATGCGGCCGTGGTGAAGCGGCGGCGGCCCGGCATGGACACATCCGGCGCAATTGTTGATACATCGGGACATGTCGTGGGCACGCACGACGGCTATGAGCGCTACACCATCGGCCAGCGCAAAGGACTTGGGGTCGCCGCCACGAGTCGGCGCTATGTGTTGGACATTATTCCGGA
>JANNLP010000392.1:0-8355 GCA_031396905.1 Gemmataceae bacterium | reverse complement strand
GCCGTTTTCGTCGCCGAAGAGGCGGAAGAGGCCGTTGGCGGGGGTGCCGATCAGAGTGAAGTTGTCGCCGACCGCGCCGTCGTTGTTGCCGTCCAGGTTCGGGCACTCGGACGCGAGTATCGTCAGCGTGTAGCGGCCATCGGCCAGGGAACCGAACTCGACGGGACCGCCGATGAAGGTCAATGTCACATTGAAGATATTTTGTTGCGTCGCTGCGAGCGTCACCAAGGCATTGTCCGATTGGCGTCTCAGTTGAAATGCCGTGGTTGGGTCTTGCCCTAATAACGGAGGGGCGGTGAAATTGAGCACGATTGTCGTGACGCGAGAACGCTGCGGGTCCGAATCATTGATGAAGATTTCCTCCGGGAAGGCCGGAGACTGCACCTCGACCGCGCCGATGTCCACTCCACCGTTCACATTCCGCAAGTACCCCGGCCCGCGTTGATCGGTGGCCAAGCCCACCGGATTCGACCCCTTGTTGATGGCGGGGCTGCCAGCCAGGAGCGAATGCGTCTGCGTCGGCCCGCCGTTGTTTGCCAATGGCCCTAGTAGTGGATTGGTCCCGGGTGTGAGATTGCCGCCGAGGTCGTTGAGGCTGTAGCCGATCACGCCGCCGAGGGCGCTGTTTTTGGCGTTGACCTTGACGGTCGCGGCGATGTCCGGAACCAAGCCGGCGGTGTTTCCAAAAACGATCGAGCTTTCCAGCGAAATCGTCACGTTTCCGGAAGTCTGCGAAATGCCCCCACCTAGAACCGGCGCGGCGACATTGGCGGTGATTGTGCTGTTCTGAAAACTAGCCGTGCCGGTGCTAATGACATTGCCCGTGAAGGCGACCGCCCCGCCGCCGGAACTCGACTGATTGCCCGACAAAGTGCTATTGCGGACGGTGAATCCGCCGGTGCCGATGCCGCCAAAGAAATAGAGAGCGCCGCCACGACCGGTGGCTGTGTTGCCCGACAGGGTGCTGCCAACGATGGTAGTGCTGACCTTTCCCGAGAGGTAGACGCCGCCGCCGGTGAGCGCTGCGGAGTTTCCCGACACGGTGGTGTTAATGAGGTTGAGCGCAGCCACATACAATCCCGCGCCGCTCAGCCGAATGCCGCCGCCGCCGCTGAGCGTCTTGTTGCCGGTGACCACGCAATTGTTCAACGTGATCGTGTCTTCGAATCCGGAAATTGCCCCGCCATTGCCGGCCGTGAGTGTTAGTCCCGACAGGTTGATTGTTTGACCTGTCTTGGCCAACGTGTTGAAGATGCGGCTGGTGTTGTTGCCATTGACTGTCACGATTTTTGACCCCGGCCCCAGAATGTTCACCGACTCGCCAAGCGAAATCTCGCCCGTCGTCAGCGTGATCGTCTTGGCCGTGGCAAAGAACGTCGGGCTGAACGCAATGTTGTCGACGCCAAAGAATGCATCGGCATCGAGTGCCGCCTGACGAAGCGAACCGACGCCGCTGTCGTTGGCGTTGGTCACGACGAAGTCCGTCTTCGCTTCGACAGCGCCAATGTCGGTGCCGCTGCGGTCCCGGCCAAACCCCAGTACGCGCTGGTCGTAGGGCAAGGCGTCGGCGTTGCTGCCAGCACCGATCACCGGGCTGTCCAGGTTCGGCAAGTGGAACGAGGTTACAAAGGTGCCGGCTCCTAGCGGCCCGAGCTTCACATCCGTGCCGAGCGGCAAGTTGTTGCTGCCGGTGACCGGTGCGTTGCCCGTCGAGCCAATGGCCGAGAAGTTGGCGGTTAACAGCGCCAGGCTGAATAAGTCCGGACCACCGATGTTGCCCGACACGATGCTGCTTTCCAGCGCGATGGTCCCCATGCCGCCGTTCTGGCCGATGCCTGCGATGAAGCCAACGCCGGTGGCCGTGTTTTGGGTAACGGTGCTGTTGCGAATCTTAGCCGTCCCCGCCGAATCGCGCAAGGCGATTCCGCCGTTGCGCTGGGCTGTATTGCTGGAGATCGTGCTGTTGCTGATCGTCAGACCTAATCCGCCGATCAGGTTTCGGCAGTGAATCGCACCGCCGTCAATGCCGGAATTGTTCGTCAGGCTACTGTTGGCAATCGTACATTGCACGCTGTTGAAGAGGTAGATGGCCCCGCCGTTGGGCGCCGCGTTGTCACTGAGCGACGTTACATCTAACGTTAGCTTGGCCGCCCCGGCAAGCGTCTTCAGATAAATCGCACCTCCGGCGACGTTGGCTGAGTTGTCGATGAGCCGGCAGTAATACAGGCTGACACTTTCGTCCTCGATGTAAATCGCGCCACCCTCGTTGGCGATGCCGTTCGTCAGCGTCAAGTTGATCAGGTCAATCTGCGTAAAGTCGGCGGCCGACGACGTGTTGAAAATACGGTTCAAGTTGCCGTTGATGGTGACGACTCCCAGCACGTTCGGCGCGATGTCCATCGGGCTGCTGATCGCCAACTCTCCCGATGTCAGCGTGATGGTCTGCGACGAATTGAAGACGCCGGGGTCGAAGCCAATTGTCTGGGCACCACTCACCCGATTGGCATCGACGATTTGGGCCCGCAAGCTGTCCGGCCCGGAGTCCTTGGTATTGCGGACGATGAACTGCGGCGCGACTTCAATCGCGCCAATGTCCGGAGCACCGTTGATGTCCCGGAAGAACCCCGCGCCACGCTGGTCGGTCGTCAGCCCGGCCGGGTTCGACCCTTTGTTGCGCACCGGGCTGTCGTTGGCAGGCAAGTGCGTCTTCATCGTGCCGCCGTTGTTGGCCAGCGGACCGAGCTTCAAGTCGACACCCGTTGTAATGTTGTTGCCCCCGGAGATTGAAAACTTGCCGGTCGGATCGATCGCGCTGAAGTTCATTGTGATCGTGGGCGTGGTTGCTAGCGTTGACGCAAACGATGTCGAATTGCCGGTGACTATGCAACTCTCCAGCGTCAAATCGGAGAGATGCGTGAGAACATGGAAACCGCCGCCAGTTGCGGGATTGAGGTTTTGGTTGTTGGCAATTGTTGAGTTCTGAACGATAACATCCGTCAGCGTTGAATTCACATACACCCCGGCTCCGGCCTTTCCAGCCGTGTTTCCCGAGACAGTCGAATTGCGTATCGAATTCGTGGTTTGTCCCTCCGGAATCACGTTGCTAGCGCCCAGAAACGCGCCGCCGCCTGAGTCGAGCGCCGCATTTGTCGAGATCGTACAGTTGACGAGTTCAAGATCGAGGCCGGCGACGGCAGAGGTGTATATGCCACCACCAAAATTGGCGAGATTGTCCGAAATGGTCGATTCGGTGATGACCACTTTCGATGACCCGTTAGTCAAACAGATGCCGCCACCGCGGATGGCGGCGGTATTGCCGGAAATCGTACTGTTATCAATCGTGAGATCGGCATCGCCGGACATAAAGATCGCACCGCCATCAGTATCGGTTTCGTTGCCGGAGATGATGGTGTTCCGCAGTTCGACCGTCGCACCCGCCGCATGGATCGCGCCGCCGTCGTTCGCGGCGGAGTTTCCCGTCAGAATGCACGACTCAACGACCAGCTTGCCGTCCGACATAAGAATTGCGCCGCCAAATCCGGTGTTGGGAAAGCCAAGAATTTTCTGGGCCACGCCATTAAACAACGCAAGGTCCCGAATGGTAATCGTCGGCGTCGACTGAAACGCGTTGAAGAGGATGGCGTTGTCGCCGTCGCTCGTCAGTCCGATGGTCAGCGCTCCCGGCCCATCGATGGTTACCGAGCCAGAGACGACCAGTACATCTGCCAAAGTGATGGTCCCCGACAAACCGGTGTTGAATACCACGGTGTCCGCACCGGCGGCGGCGTCGGCCTTGCTCAGGCAATCCCGCAGCGAGTTGGCCCCGCTATTGTTGAGATTCAACACCGTAAACGTCGCCGGCGCGAGCCGGCATTCCAATTGGCGCACGCGCGGCCGAAACTGATGTTGGGCCGCACCGCGGCAAAGTGTTCGTCGAGTCAGCAGAGTCATGGAGATTCCTCTTTCTCGTTTGTTGGCTTTAGATCGATCCGCCGAATCGCAGGCGGAACTGAATGAAGTCACTAGCGGCCACCGCACCATCGCCGTCGAAGTCGAAGATGACACTCGTGCCTCCCAATGCCAACCGGAATTGAATGAAGTCGTTGGCGGCCACCGTACCGTCACCATCGCTGTCACCGAAGAGGCGGAAAAGTTTGTTGGTTGTGTCGCCAACAAGTACGAAGTCATCGCCAGCTGTGCCGTTGCCGTCGCCGTCGAGATTGGAGATTTGCGATGCGAGTGCGGTCAGCTTGTATCGCCCGTCGGCCAGCGACCCGAATTCCACAGCGCCGCCTGTGAATGTAAGTGTCACCGTGTTGCCCGTGGGCACGGCATTCAAAGCGACGATGGCATTGTCGGATTGCCGCTTCAGCTCAAAGCCGTTTGCCGGGCTGCCTGGCAACTGCGGCGGTTGATCGAATGTGACAAGCAGACTCGTCACCCGTGAGCGCTGAGCGGAGCCATCGTTGATTGCCACGGATACGATCTTGGCTGGAACACTTTGGACCTCAAACGAACCAATGTCGGCCTTGCCGCCGAACGAACGGACGAATCCGACGCTGCGTTGATCCGACGACAGACTCAGCGGATTGCTGCCGGCATCAATTGCCGCGCTACCCGGCAGCAGGGCGTGCGTCGGCGTCGGACCGCCATTGTAGGATAGGGGACCGAGCTTGAGGTTCGCCCCGAAGGCCAAGTTGTTGGCCCCCGACAGTGTGAAACCCGCGTTGCTGCCGATGGCCGAGAAACTCGCGGTCACTTTGCCGGAGCTGGAGATATCGGGAGCGGCGACGTTGACGTTGCCGGACACGATGCAACTGGTCAAGTCAATGGCGCCGAAGGCTAGGCCGATGCCGCCGCCGGCCGTAGTCGCGGTGTTGCCGGTGATGGTGGTGTTTTCGAAGGAAACGGTGGCGGTGCCGCCGGGGATGGCGATGCCGCCGCCGGCCGCGCTGGTGGAATTGCCGGAGAGTGTGCTATTGCGAATGTTAATGAAGCGTTCGCTGTTGTGATTGTTGGAGAGAATCCCGCCGCCGGAACCGGCGGTGGCTTGGTTGCCGGCAATGGTGGTGCGTTCGACGAAAAGGTTGCCGGCGTATTGGAGGTAGATGCCGGCGCCCTTCGCCGCCGTGTTGCCGCTGATGACCGTGTCACGAATCGTGGCGGCCGGGCTGTAGACGTAGCCGAACAATCGCACGCCGCCGCCCTGATTGTTGGTAATCGCACAGCGATCGAGCGTCAGCGAACCGAAGCCTCCCGCCACGGCGATGCCGCCCAGCGACAGGTTGCCGGTCACTACGCAATCGGCCAGCGTCAGCGCTTCATCTTCGACGCTGACGCCGAGCGCGCCTTGGGTCAACGTCAGGCCCGAGACGGCGATCGGCGTGCCCGACGGGGCGATGGTTGTGAACATGACCGGAAACGCGCTCACGCCTTTGAGCGTCGTCAGCCCGGCCCCCGGACCGATCAGCGTCACCGCGCTGCCGATGCCGATTCCGGTGGCGATTGAAATCGTCTGTGGGGTGGCAAAAACTGCGGGGTCGAACATCACCGTGTCGGCTCCCGCAAGCGCATCGGCACTCGCCAAGACTTGCCGTAGCGATCCGCCATCCGAATCGGTGGAATTGCGAACGACGAACGCCCGCGCCTCGACCGCACCAATATCGGTGTTGGCCCCGATCGTGCGAGCGAGGCCACGCTGATCCGTGGTCAGCGAAAGAGGGTTGCTGCCGGCATCGACGAGGGGGCTGTGATTGGACGGCAGGTGAGTGGGTGTCGGACCGCCAGCGTAGGACAACGGCGCGAGTATGAGGTTGGCGGCGAACAGGTTGCCGGCTCCCGTCAACGTGAAGCCGGCCGTGCTGCCGATCGCGCAGTAATTGACCGCGACCAAGCCTGGACTGGCGACGTCCGCACCAGCGGGAGCAGTGTTTCCCGACACGATTGTGCTGGCTAGCGTTAAACCTCCGGTAGGTGCCGTGCGGGCGACGCCGCCGCCGGAATTGATTGAAGCGTTTGCGGTGATTGTCGAGTTGAGCACGGTCAGCGTCACCGTGGAGGACGTCAACGCCAATCCACCGCCGATACCCTGGGCCGTATTTCCGGAGATTGTGCTGCTTTGAATCTGCGGCGTTCCAGTTGGATTGTCGATCGCCGCACCGCCGCCGTCGCCTGTCGCCTGATTGCTCCAAATCGCGGAATTGGTGATCGACAGCGACCCCGCAGAAAAAGCGAGTCCGCCACCGTTGCCGGTCGCGGAGTTAGCTGTAAGTGCAATGCCGGCGAGCGCCAGTGCGACGCCATCGACGCGGATGGCGCCGCCATTTCCGGCAGCGCTCCCGTTTATTATTGTCATCCCGGAAATCGCGATCGCCGTCCCGGTTGGTACGCTGACCGCCTGAAAAATTCGGCTGGCCTGGTTACCGTTGATCGTCAGCAGATTCGCGCCCGGTCCCACGATCGTCAGCGACTCGTTGATGTCAAGTTGTCCGCTAACTAAAGTGATCAACTTGACAGAGTTGAAGGCGGCGGGATCGAAGGTGAGTGTGTCGGCTCCCTTGTAGCCGTTGCTGTCGGCGACTAACTGCCGGAGCGACCCCGGCCCGGAATCAAACGTATTGCGGACCACGGTGTCCAGAGTCTCGGCCGCTCCGATGTCGGGCAACCCGTTCAACACTCGCGGATAGCTCGTGCCGCGCTGGTCGGAACTAACGCCAAGCGGATTGGAGCCGACGTTAATCAACGGACTATCGAACGCCGGCAACCTCGTTTTGCTGAGTCCACCGTTGTCGGCGAGTGGACCGAGCTTCAGGGTGATTCCGGTCGGCAGATTGCCGCCTTTATCGTCGATGCTGAAACCGCCCGTGCCGATCGCGCTGGTCTTGAGCCGAACCGTGCCGCCAATTACTTGGATGTCCGGGTTGGTCGGCGCGATGTTGTCGGCGACGACACTGCTCTCGATTTCTACCAAACCGGCATTGTTCGGCCGATAGATGCCGCCACCGATATTGTTGCAGTAATTCACCATGAGGGTACTGTTGTGCATGGTCAGCCCGCCCGTGTAAATTGCCCCGCCATAAGCGAAGCTGAAGTTCTCGGCGAACGTCGAGTTGTAGACAAACAACCGGCTGCTGGAAGAACCGTGATAGACGCCCCCGCCACTGCCGAACGTGGCGCTGTTGCCAAAAATCCCGCAGCGCGCCAGAAACACATCCTCCAAACCGGTGGCTATCGCACCACCCTCTTTAGCGCGGCAATCGGCAATCGTGCAGTCGCGGAGGTCCAAAAGTGGGCCTTGAGAGCGAATCCCACCCCCGCTTTCGCTGCCGGCGTCTCCATTCATGATCGCCAGGCGTAAAAACGTCGCTGAGTTCGAGGCTGCTCCTGTGATGTCAAACACCCTGCTGGCGTTGTTGCCGCTGATCCGCACGCCGGCAGTCGGGCCGGTGATTGTCAGAGAGCCGGTGATGGACAGCTCGCCGCTCGACAGCGTGATGGTCTTCTGCGTCGCAAACACGGCCGGGGAGAAATCGATCGTGTCGGCACCGCTTGCAGCGTTGGCATCCACGATCGCCTGCCGCAGCGAGCCGGCCCCGCTGTTACTCAGATTCGTCACTGTGAAAAGAGCCGGCGCGAGCCGCTCTTCCAGCGATTCGAAGTGAAGTAACGAGCGACGAAAGGCAAGTGATCGCAGCATGGCAGAGTTCTCCTCAATAGTCAGTGCCGCGACCAGTAAAAACCGTTACATCGCGATTTCGGCCGGGTGCCGCCGCTACGAAAACTCCACGTCGCACCCTGCGCGCTTTCATACCGACCCGCCGAACCGCAGCCGGAACTGAATGAAGTCGCTGGCGGCCACCGCGCCGTCGTTGTCGAAGTCGAAGATGGGGTTGTTGCCGCCGAGCGACAGGCGGAACTGGATGAAGTCATTCGTGGCCACGGTGCCGTCGCCGTTTTCGTCGCCGAAGAGACGGAAGAGTCGGTTGGTGAGATTGCCGACCAGCACGAGATCATCGCCGACGATGCCGTCGTCGTTGGCATCCAGATTAGGAATCTGCGCGGCGAAGATGCGCACTGTGTACCGGCCGTCTTGCAGCGAGCCATGTTCCAGTGGGCCGCCGGTGAAGTTCAGTTGAACATCGCTGCCGACGGTTGTCACGGTGAATTGCACGAGCGCGCCATCGGAGTGCCGCTCCACCTGAAACGCGTCGGCGGGGTTCATCGGCAGCGTCGGCGTGCCGGCAAAGGTGATGTACCAATGCGTCACCCGCGATCGTTGAGGCGAATAATCGCTCAGCGTCACCGTTTCGGGGAACGCGGGGATGAGCGCTGGCACGATGACTTCGAGCGCGCCGA
>JANNLP010000391.1:0-1517 GCA_031396905.1 Gemmataceae bacterium | reverse complement strand
TGATGAAGTCGTTGGCGGCGACGCTTCCGTCACCGTCGGCGTCTCCGAAGAGGCGGAAGATGTTCGTCGCAGGATTCGGCGGCGCGGCTGAGGCCAACAGGTAGTCATCACCGGGCGTTCCGTTTCCATTGCCGTCAAGATTGGTGATTTGCGCAGCTAACACGGTCAATGCGTATCGCCCATCAGCCAATGAGCCGAACTCGACGGGGCCGCCGGTGAATGTCAGCGTCACCACGTTGTCGATGCGGGATGCCGACAGCGTGACCGCGGCGTTGTCGGATTGCCGCTTGAGTTGAAAAGCCTCCGCCAGGTAAAACGGATACAACGGTGAACCACTCAACGTGACGGTCAGGCTTGTCACACGTGATCGCTGGACCGAGCCATCGTTGATCTGGACATTGGTGATCGTCGTCGGCAGCGTTGCGGGGCCTTGCACTTCGTACGCGCCGATATCCACATTCACGCCGTTGCTGCGGATATAGCCGGGGCCGCGCTGATCGTTGGCCAAAGTGGCCGGGTTGCTCCCGGCATCGATAGCCGGACTGCCTTGCAACAGAGCGTAAGTCGGCGTCGGTCCGCCGTTGTAGGCGAGCGGCCCAAGCTTCAAGTCTTCGCCGAAGGCCAAGTTGTTCGCGCCGGACAACGTGAAACCGTTGGCCGAACCGATGGCGCTGAAGTTGACACTGACGGAGCTGGCGCTAAACACATCCGGCGCGGTGCTGTTTGTGTTGCCGGAAATGATGCAACTGGTGATCGTGACATTGTTGTTGCCAAAGCAGCCAATACCGCCGCCGTTGCCGGTATTGGCCGCGTTCCCGGTGATGGTGCTGTTTTGCAATGTAAGGGAATACGTTTCGGGACCCGGGATCATCATGAGGCCGCCTCCGGATTGGGCGGCAGTATTTTTGGAGATCGTGGAGTTGCGAATGACGGCAGACGTGATTCTCTGATGTAAACGCACTCCGCCGCCGTTCGTGGCCGAGTTGCCGGCGATGGTGCAACTATCGAGCGTGAAGGGACTGTTGGCGGAGAACACGCCGCCGCCGTCCGTACCGGCGGAGTTGCCGGAGATTAACGAACGTCGAATGGTAATCGGGCTGGTGTTGCCGCCACTAGGGATGGCAATGGCGCCGCCGCCACCGGTCGTCGCCCTGTTGTTAATGAAACGGCAGTCTTCAATTGTGAAATAGCCGGTGACGAATTCGACGTAAATGGCGCCGCCGGTCACCGCCTTGTTGTTTTCGAAAACGCAATTGCTGACGGTGACGCCTTCATCGAGCACGTACAGCGCCCCGCCTTTGTTGCTGGCGCCGCCGGTGTGGTTGGAGTTCTTGAACGACATGCCGGCGATAAGAATTGGATTGAGGAAAAACGGCGTGTGCCCAATCGTCATGATGCGATTGATGCCGGTCGGCACCAGCGTGAGATACTCCGGGCCGGTGCCGTTGATGGACAGTTTTTTGTCGATGACCAGCGCTCCGCCGGACAGCGTAATCGTCTGCGGCGTGGAGAACAGC
>JANNLP010000359.1:0-2922 GCA_031396905.1 Gemmataceae bacterium | reverse complement strand
CTTGCTTCTCCCTCGCAGGGAGGAGCAGGGGAGGGTTTCAAGAACTACCTCCCCAGCCTCCCACACAATGGGAAGCGACTGATTAACACCACGACCTGATGCCTAGGCCTGCCCTCGGGGCAGTATCCTCACGATCCCCGCAAAGGCAGGATTGTGCTTGCCGACCCGCTTGGGGGCTCGGTCACGAGTTGAGAACTTCAACTTGTGTGTTCCCGTCCGCATTGCTTTTCCTGTGTGCGACTGCGCGCGCAGCCGGCATCGCCAGCATGGATCGTCGCGAGAGTGTATATCCGCTGGTTGAATGTGATCGTGATTGTCGCGGCTGCATAGCCGCCCGGATTGGCAATCAAGGAACGTAGTGGCAGGCCACCGCGTTCGCACTTGCAACTCGGCCAAACAAGGAATAAGCTGTGATTTCACAGTTTTTCGTGCCGAAGAGCATCGGTGAAGCAACGCTGTGGATTGAATGAACCTGGGCGCAATGCCCGTGGTCCCTGTCAATTCTCGATGACTCTGGAGGTAGTTTCCATGGCACGCCCGGAACCCCGGCTGGTCAAAGGCTTTCGCGACATCTTTGCAGGCGACGTGGCACTGAAGCGCGAGATGATCGACGCCGTGCGCCAGGTTTACGAGCGCTACGGCTACATTCCGCTCGAAACGCCGGCCGTCGAATACGTGGACGTGCTCGGCAAGTTCCTCCCCGAAGCCGAACGGCCCGATGCGGGCATCTTCTCGTTTCGCAATCCTGATCTCGGTGCCAAGGCATCGGCTAATGACCCGGATTTATGGTTGGCATTGCGCTACGATCTCACCGCGCCGTTGGCCCGCGTGGCAGCGCAGTACGTGGAATTGCCCAAGCCGTTTCGCCGGTATCAGATCGGCACGGTCTGGCGTTACGAAAAGCCGGGGCCCGGCCGCTTCCGCGAGTTCATGCAATTCGATTTCGATGCCGTGGGCACACCGCGCATGGCCGCCGATGCCGAGGTGTGCTGCGTGATTTGCGATGCGATGGAAGCGCTGGGCTTTGGCCGCTCCGATTACATCGTGAAAGTCAACGACCGCAAGATCATGCAGGGCGTGCTCGAAGTATGCGGTGCCGATGCTGAAAAATCGTTGGCCGTCTTGCGGGCCATCGACAAGCTCGACCGGCTCGGCGAAGAAGGCGTGATTGATTTGCTCGGTCCGGGCCGCAAAGACGAGTCCGGCGACAAAATGGAAGGCGCGGGACTGTCCAAAGATCAGATCAATGTCGTGCTGCGTTACTTGCGCAGCGGTTTCACTGAGCGCGACAAAGTGATCGCGGAGTTGGAACAACTCGTCGGTCAAACGCCGACGGGTGCGACCGGCGTTGCTGAGTTGCGGCAAATCGATGAATACCTGACTGCGCTGGGATATCAGGATGATCGTGTGAGCATTGATCCCACGGTGATCCGCGGCTTGGCATATTACACTGGCCCCGTCTTCGAAGGTGTCATCACCAAGCCAATCAAAGACGAAGAAGGCAACACCCGGCAATTCGGCAGCGTCTACGGCGGTGGCCGGTATGACGACTTGGTCGAACGCTTCACCGGCGTGAAAGTGCCGGCCACCGGCGCGTCGATCGGCGTCGATCGCATGTTGGAAGCGCTGAAGCTGGTGCGCGAGCCAGCATCCACGGCCACCGCTCATGTCCTCGTCGTTGTTGTCGAACAGGCTCGCATGACCTGGTATCTGGAGATGGCCCAGAAGTTGCGCAACGCCGGCTTGAATGCCGAGGTCTTCCTCGGCGAAGGGGGCATGGGCAAGCAAGTCAAATACGCCGACAAGGTGGGCATTCCCTACGCATTGATCGCCGGCGGCGATGAATTCGCCCGCAACGTGGTGCAAATCAAGGACATGGCTGCCGGTGCCGCCGCCTCGGCCAAAGTGGCCTCCCGCGACGAATGGCGCAAAGGCCAACCCGCACAGCGGGAAATCCCCATCGCCGATGTAGTCGCTGAACTGCAGCAGTTAACCAAGTCCCGCTGACGGGCTTGACTTGGGTGGAGTAGAATTGGGATGAGCCATTACCCTGCAAGTGGAAGCCGAGCCATGCTTCGTTGGATAATCGTTAGTTGCGTCGCAGTAAATCTTGCTGCCACATCCCGAGCCGCCGATCCGGCCCCGGTTGACATTTCGGAATATAAGACGACAGCCACGGCGGCCAAGGCCATTCCTCTTCAAGGATCAAAATTCCAAGCCACACTGCCGGGGCATCTGGGCATTCACGTCGAAGCCGTTGGCGCAGCCCTCAAGATTGCGAATATCGAAATCGCCTCCGCCGCGGAATTTGCTCGCCTCAAAGTCGGAGACAGTATTAAGTCCATCATGGGCCAGAATGTCGTAACCGTTGAAGCCGTTCGCCAGCAATTAGCGAATCGCCGTGCAGGCGAGACGATCAGCATGATCGTGGTTCGTGACGGCAAAGATCTCACCGCTCAGCCCGTCCTGCATGCCCGATCAAACCCGATGCGAGATCGACCGGTACTCGGCGTTCAATTGATCGAACATAACGAGGGCGTGCAGATCCAAGGAGTGGTTTCCGGGTCACCGGCGGAAAATGCCGGGCTGCTCGTTGGCGATATTGTCACGCGCATTGAGGGGTCAGTTACCAAGTCTTTGGAAGACCTGCGCAATAACGTCGGCGAACGCTATCCGGGCGATGTCATCACGGTGGAGATTCGCCGGGCGGATGCGAAGATGGCCTTGCCGGTCAAGATTGCATTGCCGTCGCTACCGGAGGATATGCCCACTCTTACGGGTTGGAATGCTGACAACCCGCGGACGTTTCGCCGACCCGTGTATCGGTTGGCCGTGATTCCCATTGCCTTCAACGATGTGATACTTAACGAAAAGGCCAAGCCAGCTGATTGGGAAGCGGCACTGTTCAGTTCGGAGACTTAT
>JANNLP010000601.1:0-20411 GCA_031396905.1 Gemmataceae bacterium | reverse complement strand
GAAGGCGAATTCAATACGCTTCCCGCCGGCCCTGCTTTATTCGTAACCAACCTAGCCTTTGATCGCCGGCACGTTCGAGTGCGGCTCGTCGGCGGTGTTGCCGTAATAGCTGGCGGCTTCCTTGTCAGCGTAGCCGTAGGTGTATCCGTAGGTGTACGAGTAGCCTTCGCCGTAACCGTAGTTGTAGTGCTCGTAACCGTACTTGTTGCCGCCGACCGTCGCGCCGAAACCATTGACGACGACACCGAGAACGTTGGCACCGAGCGACTGAAGCACTTCGCGGGCACGCTCGGCATAGGGCCGACCGTTCTTGGTAACACGGATGCACAACACGACGCCGTCGACACGTGGGGCTACCACGGCCGGGTCCGTTACGACCAGAATCGGCGGGGTGTCCACAATCACAAAGTCGTATTGGTGGCGCAACTCTTCGAGCAAGTCCTTGAACTTCGGCGAAGTCAGCAACTCGGCCGGGTTCACGGGTCGTGGGCCGCACGGCATCACCGAGAGGTTGGGAATCGCCGTTTGTTGAGCGGCCGATCCAAGGTCGCATTGGCCCGCCATGACCGACGCCATGCCGACCTGGGCCGGCACGTTGAAGATCTTGTGGACACGTGGCTTGCGGAAATCGGCATCGATGAGTAACGTCCGCTTGCCCGATTGGGCGATGGACACCGCCAAGTTCGCGGCCAATGTTGACTTGCCATCGGATACATTCGGACTGGTCACCTGGATCACCTGGTGACCAGCGCCTTGCGTGCTGAAGTACAATGCCGTCCGTACTCCTCGGTATGCTTCGGCACCAATCGAGTTCGATTGGTAGTGCGTGACGAGCATCGGGTCCAGTGTGGCCGTCCCGGCGGCGACCATGGCGGCCGCCTTTTCGTCGGCCGCCATGAACGGCACGTGGCCAATCACCGGCAAGCCGAGGCGTTTGCGAATCTCCGCAGGGCTGCGGAAGCTCTTATCGGAGATTTCAGCCAGGTAAGCCAAACCGACTCCCAGCAACAGGCCCAAAAGTGTTGCTGCTGTGAAGATCTGGAACGGCATCGGCGAAATCTTAAAACCGATGCCGGGGCGATCCGTGGCATAAGCACGGAAACCGCCTGAGTTCGCCGACTTGAGGTCGGCATTGGAAATCAACTTCTGGATCTCCGCGTGCTGGGAAACGGCACGAGCGCGAGCGTCTTGCAATTGGAACTGTTTCGTTTCGGACTGGATTAGTTCCCGCATTTCCTTAGACGAAGCGGCGTGTTCAATCTTCAATGTAGTGAGCCGGGTCACCAGCGAGTCGATTTCGAGCCGTAATGCGCCCAGGAACATCTCGGCCATTTCTTCCGTGGTGTTACCGGAGAAGGTTGTCTCCTCGTTGGTCTTACCCGACTTGTCTTTTGATCTTACAATGTCGCGAAGCGCCTTTTGGTGCTGCCGATTGATTTTGACAACCGGGTGTTCCGGACCATACATCGTCAATAACTGAATTTCTTCGACTTTGAGCTTCAGCAGCTGCTTGTCCGACTCGGGGTCGCCGGTTAGCTGTGGAATAGGCTTATTTGCCATCGCCAAATATTGAATGAGCTTTTCGGGGCCCTGCTTGTTGATTTTGACAAAATTGTCCAAGTTGGTCTGGTGCAAGCTGAGATCGACTTCGGCCTTGGAGATCATGTCGTTGAGTATCACCATCTTGGATTTCGCGCTGGACATGCCGCCGGAGCTTGACGAGATCAGATGGGGCGAATGATCGTAAAACTTCTTCAGATCCTCGTCGGCCTGTTTGATCTTGTCGTCGAGCTCTTTGCTCGTTTGCGTGATCGCCTTGACGAGGTTTTCGCTCAAGTCGCGAAAAACATCGGTGATGTGGTCGTTGTACGCTTCAATCATCGCTTCGAGAATCAGTTTGCAGTCTTCACGATCCGTGCCACGAAACTGCAGCAACAATATGTTATTACCACCGCCGGATTCCCGCATGTCACGCGAAACGATCAGGCTGGTTCGAATGCCCAGTATCAAGTCGTCCGGTTTTTTCGCGTCAGGAAAGCTGCGAAAGCCATCTTCGGCCAGTTTTTTCTTAATCTTATCTTTGTTGGCGGCGAGTTGGGCAATGATCTCGCTACCCATGATCTGCTTTTGCGTGGACATGTAATCGTCAACAAACGTGGTGGTGACGCTTTTGCTGGACGTGGATCCCCCCGGATTGACGCTCTTGTTGACCACGTGGACCGAGGCGCGGCTTTCGTATATCGGTTGTCGTTGCGCGTAAAACAGCGACCCGCCCACCAAGCCAATCACGACTCCGAGAATCACCAGCGACTTGCGTTGCCAGACGACGGAAATAATGCTGGTCGCCGTGCGGCCAGAGCCGGCGTCGATGACTTCCGGAAGCATTGTGTCGGTGACCGCGTGTGCATTCGCCATAGTTCAAGTCCTCGCTTTAGGCAGCCTCAATTGATGGGCTGAGCGTATCGTGTGGGCGGGATGGATTCTCGGGAGGTTGAGACAACTTTTACATTGTACCAGCCTCGGGGCGGTTCCAAGCGGAAAAACTACTCTTTCGGGTCCAGGTGGCGATCCAATTCATGCCTTTGGCCGGGGAGTAGCGATGGCGCAGGAGTCGCAAACTCTTCAGGCTTCTTCGACTCAGCCATTGCGGCGATTGTCAATTCGATATCCTCGACAATCTTTGCCAGGGCTGCCAACTTCTGCCAGGCGGACTCCTCGTCGCGCAAGCCGACCACGTTGAATCGGCCCACAACTTGGCAACTAACCGTCAATGGAATCTCTACGCGCCAGTAACCAGACACTTCAGATTGATCGGTATTGGTCCGGTCCCAGCGGGCGTGATAACCCTCATGCATCGCGGGAGCGTTGACATCAAGCGTCATGGTCTTCAGGCCCAGTTCCTGAGCCGATACCGTCAGGGCACGCCAAAGTTCGTTCCAATTCCCGGAACCTTGGAGATGCACGTTGATCTGGTGGACACGCCCGTGTTCATGGCCATAACGCATCCGATCGACAAGTGATGAAACGCCCTCCTTGATCAGCAGAAACTCCGCCCGGCCGAAGAGCTTTGCGGTCATCAGTATGGCGACCACGGCGACAGCCGAGCCGAAGGCGATGTACTCGCTTTTGAGGTAGATGCCGAACAACGCGCCGCTACCGGCAAGACAGCACAGTAAGGCGACCAATAGCAGCACCTTCCTGTTCGATAGGCCGCCGTTCATGAGCACGTGGTGGAGGTGTCCGCGATCCGTGGTGAAGATGCTCCGCCCTGTCAGCCCTCGGCGGACGATTGCCGCCGATGTGTCGAAGATCGGGATGATCATGAGCGCCAAAGGTGCCGCCAAAGCCACAGTGGCTGCACCCTTTAATGAAGCTTGAATGGCCAGTGTTCCAATCACGAGGCCAATTAGCATCGAACCGGCATCGCCGAGAAAGATGCTCGCCGGTGGAAAGTTGAACCACAGAAACGCGAACAACGAACCCGCCAAGGTCATGGCGATACATGCCGCGGCGAAGTTTCCGTTCAAGAAGGCCATGCCGCCGATCGTCAGGCACAGGATCAAACCAATGGACCCGAGAAGGCCATCCATGCCGTCGATGAGGTTGAGTGAATTGATCGCACCGAGTAACCAGAACATCGTGAATGGAACTGCCAGCACTCCCAGGTCAATTGGCACTTCCAGGATAGTCACGCTTCGCACCAGTATACCACCGGTGACAGCGATCGCGGCCGCTAGGATTTGCCCGGCGAGCTTGTACCGGCCACGCATACCGCGGAAATCATCGATCAAGCCAACTACTGCAATCACGGTTGCGGCCAGGAACACCGACAAAAATGTCGTCCAGTTGTCGCCAAGTCCCTTGCGGAACGAAGGCACAAGCCACATTGCGCCAAGTATGGTGGCGCAGGCGGCAAGATATACCGCTACGCCGCCGCACACGGGAATGGCTGTTTTGTGAATCTTGCGCCGGCCGTCGGGTTGATCCACCAGTCCCCAGCGCCGAGCCAATCCCCGCACGAATGGCGTCAGCACCAGGCAAACGCCGAATGCCGCGCCAAAGAGATACAGGAGATCAAACAGACTCGATTCCATGCTCGTATCCGTGGGAATATGGCTCATTATAACAAGTTGTCGCAGGTCAAGTTCGGCGAGTCGCAACCGGCCCGGTGGGTTGCAAGGCATAGTCATCGATCAATACTGAGGCACCTTGCTGGATGAAATCCACCCGGACGACAAAGCGGTTTCCGGATGCCGTTCGCATGACAATGCCCGTCACACCCATCAGCGGTCCACTGATGACTTCGACTGGCGTTCCCGGCACCAATCGGTTTTCTGTCGCAATTGGCAATCCAGATGACAGCAGTCGATGCACCTGCCGGAGGTCATTCCATATTCCGTCCTGGTCGGCAACCGACAAGCAGCGAACCACGCGATTGGTGCTCAATGCCGACACGCGGTGTTCGCGGTCGGCATGAGCAAACACGTAACCGGTGAACAACGGCTGATGCGTCGTCAGCACCCGGTCTCGGACCCGGCAACGCCGCGACAACGTCGGCAAGTAAAACGACACGCCGGTGGCGTGCAGCCAGCGGGCCAAGCTCTTCTCTTGCCGTGGTTTGGTGTGCAGCACCCACCAGCCGAAACCGGGAGCGGGCGCGGCGGGAGGTTCATTGAACATCCCGGCGGGATGAACGTTTGGTTCGGCTTGGAGGATCGGCATGTCGTCGTGGACCCTGACAGGAGGGCCAATCATAATGATTGGTCACCCAGTCCGAGGCTTTATGGTTGACACAGGGACGGCGAGAGGGGCGGCCGTATGCGGTCGATTTCGCCTCTCATCCTGAGAATGGGCGTCGGTCGCGGTGTTTCTCACAACGACCTGCGGAGTCTCTGCAATGTTACCCGTGTTCGGTCAGCCAGTCAACCACCCGGCACCGACAGTCCGGGAAGACTGGGTAAAGATTGACGCATGCTCAGGCGAGCCGGATGGCGTCCTTCATGTCCCGAACGGCGCGTTCCATCCCGACTAATACGGCTCGAGCGACGATTGAATGGCCAATGTTCAATTCACGCACACCTGGGATGCGAGCCACGTCGCCAACGTTGAGGTAATCCAACCCGTGGCCCATATGCACGGCTAGGCCGCGCTCCGTGGCCAAGGCCGCCGCATTACACAGGGCGACAACTTCCTTGTGACGAGCCGACGGCGTCCGCGCTTCGGAGTATCGCGCCGTTTGAATCTCGACGGCATGAACATCAAGTGCCTTGGCAGCGTCGATCTGCCGTGGGTCGGGATCAATAAACAATGACACTTCAATGCCAGCCGCTTTGAGTTGCTTCACCGCCGCCGCAATAGTCTTTTTGTTGGCAACGACATCCAGGCCACCTTCGGTCGTTAACTCTTCCCGCTTTTCAGGTACCAGAGTCGCCTCGTCCGGTTTGACATCGCATGCGATGGCGACGACGGCTTTGTCGGCCGCCAGCTCAAGGTTGAGCCGCTGTGGAATCACCTGCCGCATCACGCGCAAATCACGCTCCTGCACATGCCGGCGATCTTCGCGCAGATGCAAAGTAATACCGTCTGCCCCACCAAGCATGGCCAACAAAGCGGCAGCTACGGGATCGGGTTCGGCCGCTCGCCGTGCCTGCCGTACAGTGGCCACATGGTCAATATTGACGCCGAGGCGGATGGGAAGTGACTGTGTTTGCATGCCGCTATCTTATGCCGGAAACATCGCCCGATACCGATACACTTCGCGCGACATGATCTTGTAAAGCACGAACGCCAGAACCACATCGACGATACGTTCCGTGACGCCGCCGATGAGCGGCATCCCGCTGAGAAACATCCACGAAAACGCATAAGCACAGGCAATGACCACTGGTCCGAAGCGACCGGCATAACTGAACGGATACCGATGATCGAACAACATCTTGCCGAATGTGCGGACCTCGGACCATAGATCGAGCAGCAGCCAACCCGGTTTGTCAGCCGGCGGCGGAGATGGATTCGTTGTCGAAGACGCGGAGCCTGTCGGCACGAGAGCCTTACTCGCATCCACAATCACATTGGCCGTGTCACGCAGCGCGGCCATCGGTGTGCGCTTCGACTTCTGCGCGATGCGATCGAGCACACGCTCTTCCATGAGTTGCGTGTCCTGCAACGCCACGACGGCCGATTCCAGTCGGCGCAAACGCTGCTCCACATCGGTCGGATGGTCAACGCCGGCGTAGTTGACGGGAAGAGTAGCGGCTTCGATCATATGGCGACGTACCTCCTGAGGAGCAGTCATGCCCCGTAAGGTCATTCGCTACCAAGATACCGCAATTGTGGGGAAAAGTGAAGCCGCGACGTACAGCGGTTGGCTGCACGTCGCGGTTCGGTAAATTACGCAACGAGATTCTTCAGACCCTTCATCGCCACCGGCTTGACCAGCGTGCGTGCGGGCTTGGGTTTCACTTCCATCATCTCGCCGGGCTTGAACGGGTTGGGCTTCATGCCACCCTTGGTGGCCGGTTTGACCACTTTCTTCAGCTTCAACAGTCCGGGCAGTACGAAGACGCCCGGGCCTTTTTTGCCGAGTTGCTTGGCAATCAACCCTTCCATTGCGTCGAAGAACGCCACTACTTGTTTACGGGTTAGACCCGTCGTGTTGGCCAGTTCCGCATACGTCTGGCTCTTGTTCATCGGCTTCATCGCGTCAGACGGTTTCGCCGCCTTCTTGTCTGCCATAATCGTTCCCTCCTGGGTTCTAGGATGCGAAATCTCTCAGGGAATCTAGGAGCGAAACGAGTATCGTCAACAAAAACCACTGAAAAAACCGCAATTTTTCCAAAATAGTCCGGCGACGACCTGCAAGTTACATGCTTTTTCACATGAAATCCGTTTGACATTGGCATCGCCAGCGTCGATGATATGAGTGATTGAGCGACTTCGCTTGGAGGGTGCGCGATGATTGATGATGGACTTTTCCCGATTGCCCACACCCGGTACATCATGCTGGAGAACCCGGCCGATCACGTGCAGATGCCACCGCCACCGGCTTCCGAGTCGGAAGCCGCAGTCATGTGGCGACCCGCGGACAACCGGACCGGCGAAGTCGAGCGCATCCCGCTGAGTGGCGAGGGTGACCGCGATGCCGCCGCTGTTTACGGAGCGTGGTTGGGTGCGTCGTTAATTCACACAATGATCGCCGATGCCAAAAAAGACCGCCGAGACGACACAGGCCGACCAATTCGCGATGAAGATGATGAAAAGCCGCGCTCACCGAAGAAGTGACTGAACTGCTACCCGTTACTCACCTCATTCCATTGCCGGCTTCTCCGGGCAAACGTAGCCTACGCCCTGAGGAGTCCGTTTGCACGGAATGAGTCATGCCTTCTTACAATCCGCGTGTTATTGAGCCACGTTGGCAGCGTTTCTGGGACGAACAGCGCACGTTCGCCACGCCGGACTTCTCCGACAAACCAAAGCACTATGTGTTGGACATGTTCCCGTATCCCAGCGGGGCGGGCCTGCACGTCGGCCATCCCGAAGGATACACGGCCACCGATATCCTCTGCCGCTATCGCCGCATGAAGGGCTTTCATGTCCTGCACCCGATGGGCTGGGATGCTTTTGGTCTGCCAGCCGAACAATATGCCATCCAGACCGGCACGCACCCGCGGCTGACCACGCAGCAGAACATTGCCACGTTCAAAAGACAAATCAAGGCACTCGGCTTCAGCTACGACTGGGACCGCGAGGTTGATACCACCGATCCCAACTACGTGAAGTGGACGCAGTGGATTTTCCTGCTGTTGCACGACACATGGTACGACACGGAACAAAACAAAGGCCGGCCAATCAGCGAATTGCCAATCCCAAAGGACATCGTCGGCGAAACGCCGATCCGCAAATATCAGGACAGTCAGCGCCTCGCTTACATGGCGGATGTGCCCGTATGGTGGTGCCCCAAGCTGGGCACCGTTCTCGCCAATGAAGAAGTAATCGACGGCAAGTCCGAACGTGGCGATCACCCGTGCGAGCGCCGGCCGCTACGGCAATGGATGCTACGCATCACGGCATACGCCGACCGATTATTGAACGACCTCGAACAACTGAATTGGCCCGAGTCGATCAAGACCATGCAGCGCGAGTGGATCGGACGCAGCGAAGGCGCGGAAGTGGGATTCAACGTCCAACAGGTGCCGCCAGGAACAAGCGGTTATTGCATCAAAGTGTTCACGACGCGGCCCGACACCCTGTTCGGCGCGACCTACATGGTCTTGTCACCGGAACACGCACTCATCGAGAAGATCACGACTCCGGAACAGAAAGCCGCTGTCGATGCCTACCGTGTGGAAGCGTCGCGCAAGAGCGACATGGAACGCACCGAACTCGCCAAGCGCAAGACCGGCGTTTTCACGGGTGCATACGCATACAACCCCGCGACTGACAAACCGATTCCCGTGTGGGTCGCCGACTACGTGTTGTCCACCTACGGTACCGGCGCGATCATGGCCGTGCCGGGCCAGGATGAACGCGACTGGGAGTTTGCCGAGACGTACAAACTGCCGGTGATCCGCACCGTGCAGCCGCCAGTCGATTGGAAGGGCAAAGCGTACACGGGTGAAGGACCGGCCATCAACAGCGGCTTCCTCGATGGTTCGAACGTCGCCGAAGCCAAGAGCAAGATGATCGCCGCTCTGGAGCGTGATGAACTCGGCGAACGTCGGGTCAACTACAAGCTGCGCGATTGGCTCTTCAGCCGCCAGCGCTATTGGGGTGAACCGTTCCCGATACTGCATGAGTTAGATGCAGCCGGAAACCCGACCGGCCTAACCCGCCGCGTGAATGCCAAAGATCTTCCCGTTCGTTTGCCCGAACTAGAGGACTTCAAACCAACTGGCAGCCCGGAAGGCCCGCTGTTCAAAGCGAAGGATTGGCTACACGTCACGATAGACGGCAAACAATACCGGCGCGAGACCAACACCATGCCGCAGTGGGCCGGCTCGTGCTGGTACTACCTGCGATACCTTGATCCAAAAAATTCCGAAGCCGCTTGTGGCTTAGCGAAAGCCCAACACTGGCTCCCGGTCGACCTATATGTCGGCGGTGCCGAACATGCCGTGCTGCACCTCCTTTACAGTCGCTTCTGGCACAAGGTTCTATTCGACCGGGGCTACGTCCCGTGCGCTGAGCCGTTTGGCCGGCTCGTTAATCAAGGCATGATCCTCGGCGAAGTCGAGTTCACCGGGTACAAGTCCGATGGCCAGTGGATCGCCGCCGACCGCAAAGGCGACCCGGTGCAACCCGCTGATGAAGCCGTGAAGCTGAGCGAGGAGCAAGTCGAAAAGGACGGCGACAGCTTCGTGCTGAAGGAGAATCGCGCCGTCCGTGTGGCAGCTCGCGCCTACAAGATGTCGAAGGCACGCGGCAACGTCATTAACCCGGATGACGTGGTCAACGAGTACGGTGCGGATTCGCTGCGGCTGTACGAAATGTTCATGGGTCCGCTGGAGCAAGTGAAGCCATGGAGCATGCGTGGCGTCGAAGGTGTCTATCGCTTCCTGAGCCGGGTTTGGCGAGCGATCATTGATGATCGCTCGGAAGATCTGCGGCTCAACGCCGCTGTCACCGACACGGCACCGGATGCCGAGACGCTCCGGCTGCTCCACTATACCGTCGCGAAAGTCACTGACGACCTGGACGGCTTGCGCTTCAATACCGCCATTGCCTCGATGATGGAGTTCACGAATCATTTGACCAAGATTACGAGCCGGCCCAAGTCAATCTTGGAGCCGTTTGTACTGCTGTTGGCACCGTTTGCCCCGCATGTCGCCGAAGAACTTTGGCGGGCGCTGGGTCACGAGCAATCGTTGGCTTTTGAGCCTTGGCCTACATTCGACGCCAACCTGCTCAAGGCTGCCGTGATCGAAGTGCCCGTGCAAGTGAACGGCAAGCTGCGAGCCTGCATCCAGGTTCCTGCCGACAGCGATGAAGCCGCACTTGAAGCAGCCGCCCGGGCCGATGCCAAAGTGTCCATACTGGTCGCGGACAAGACGATAAAGAAAGTAATCGTCGTCAAAGGGAAACTGGTGAACTTTGTAATCGCCGGTTAGTCTGTTTCGACGATCTACAGAATCTTGTAACTGATTGTCGAGAATTGTCTGTCACGTTCGTCATGATAATGCGTCGGGGCATTGTGCCCTGGCGGAACTACTCAAAGGAATAGACTCATGCCGCAATTCATGCTGATTCTCTCTGAAAAGCCGGGCGATTTCGCCAGCATGGCACCGGAACAAATCCAGAAAATCATCGAAAAATACGGTGCCTGGGGAATGAAAATGGCTCAGGAAGGCCGCATGGTCGGCGGGCACAAGCTCACCGAGCACGGCGGCAAAAAGATTGCCCGTGCCGGCAGCGCCCTGGCCGTGACCGATGGACCGTATGCCGAGGCCAAGGAAGTCGTCGGCGGGATCTACATTCTCAAAGCCAAGGATTACAACGAGGCTGTCGAACTGGCCAAGACTTGCCCGCACATGGAATATGGCCGCATCGACGTCCGCGAAATCGACTTCATGGGCGAGCCTGAGCCGGCCTGATATGAACAAGCCCGTGTCCGGACTGGTGGAGCATCTTTTTCGCCGCGAAGCGGGACGGATGCTCTCCAGTCTGGGCCGGCAGCTTGGCTCGCGGCACCTGGATCTCGCCGAGGAATGCGTCCAAGACGCCATGGTGCAGGCCCTGAAAACCTGGCCATATCAAGGCCAACCTGAAAACCCGGCCGCGTGGTTGGCACGAACCGCCCACAACTTTGCAATTGATCGACTACGTCGCCAAGAGACGTACGCGCGGATCCAATCCGAACTCGCGAGTCGAGTGCAATTCTCCGCGGAACCAGCTGACGTTGAAGCCGGTATCGACGACCAGTTGGCGATGATGTTCGCGTGCTGTCATCCGAAACTGACGCCGGACGCCCGCATCGCCCTGACACTGAAAGCGGTCTGCGGTTTTGGCACCGATGAAATTGCGCGAGCGTTTCTTGCCGACGAAACGGCCATCGCCCAGCGAATCGTCCGGGCCAAGCGCTTCCTTCGGGATACCGACGTGCCGATTGTCGTGCCGCCGATCGCGGAACAGGCAGAGCGTTTGGACTCGGTGCTTCACGTGCTCTACCTATTGTTCAACGAAGGCTACGCTGCCCACTCGGGCCAGGATTTAGTCCGGCATGACTTGTGTGAAGAAGCACTACGACTAGGCCGACTGCTGGCTCATTCGCCCTCAACTTGTCAACCCAGGGTTCATGCCCTTGTTGCACTGATGTTTTTCCACGCGTCAAGGCTTCCGGCCCGAGTGGATGGTGCGGGTGACCTGCTGCGGCTCATTGACCAGGACCGGGAACAATGGGATCAACGCCTCGTGCACGCGGGCCTGCGCCACCTCGATCTGGCGGCCGAAGGTGACGAGTTGACTGCGTATCACCTCGAAGCCGGTATCGCGGCGATTCACGCGCAGGCTACCAGTGACGATGCGACCGACTGGGAGCGCATACTTTGGCTATTCGATAGGCTCGGCGAACTGTCGCCCACACCAATCGTGAAGCTCAACCGTGCCGTCGCGCTCATGCGCGTTCGCGGCCCGGAGGACGCCTTGGCTGAACTGGCAACTTTGGATGCCAAGTTGGCAAACTACTATCTGTTGCATTCCGTTCGCGGCGACTTCCTGCGTCGGGCGGGCCGCTTAGCTGAAGCCACCCAGGCTTACCGAATGGCGATGTCGTGTCCCTGCTGTGAACCGGAAAAGCGCTTTTTGAAGAAGCGGCTTGATGAGTTGAGGATTGGCAACAGCGACCGCTAGATGGACACGCCGCTGCGTTCACTTAATGAAACACTTTCACGGGACGAAGCTTGAGTGTGTCGGAACAGCGACCAATTGCAACCAATGACCCTAGCCCGTCAAAGCAAGCGATGTCGCCGCCACGACTGGCGTCCATCACTATTGTCTGTCCCATTCGCAATCGATGAACGGCATCGTCGGCCAGTTCCAACCGCGGCAATGCTGCAACGCCACGAGCCAATGGTGACAACTCGGGTGCTGCAACATCCAGCGGCGTTGCCTCGGCATTGGTAAATCCGCCAACTGCATCCCTTCGCAGTTCCGTCACATAGCCACCCGTTCCAAGTTTTGCACCCAGATCGCGGGCCAGCGAACGTACATAGGTGCCTTTGCCGCAGCGAATTCGCACACGAAGCGTCGGATACGAATAGTTCAACACATCGATGCCATCGATCCGAACCATTTTTGGAGTCGGCAGTGTCGGCGACCCCGCACGAGCCTTGGCGTAGGCCCGTTGCCCATCGATCCTGGCCGCTGAGTACGCCGGAGGTGTTTGCTCGATGTTCCCAATGAAAGTCGCCAGCGCAGCTTCCACGGCCACTTGGCCGGGATCAACGGCATCGGCAACGATTGCAATTGGCCCTTCGGCATCATCGGTCGCGCTCGTCACGCCAAACTGGAATGTTGCCGTGTAGGTTTTTAGCATGTCCTGCACGTATTCGATCAATCGCGTGGCCTTGCCGACGGCGATCACCAATACGCCGGTAGCCAATGGATCAAGCGTGCCCGCATGGCCAATCCTCGTCTTGCGCGGAAACCAATGAGCGGCCCGATCCACAGCATCTCGTGAGGTGATACCCAGCGGTTTGTCGATCACAAGCCAGCCGTCGAGGCGCTCCATTGCCAGTTCTAATCTCCATTATCAAATGAATCTGACATCGGCCCTGCGCCGTCGTGGTCGGGGCAGCCCGCGTCGATGTACGCTTGCAAGATCATCTGGGCGGCGACGCGGTCGCGCCTTTGTTTGCGTTTCGCGTGGGTTAGGCCCGCGTTCCATAAGGCGGACTCGGCCAGTGCCGTGCTGAAACGTTCATCCCAGTATCGCACCGGAAGATCCGTAATTGCTGCCAACCACGTTCCGTAAGCCCGGGCCTCGATTGCTTTAACCCCTACGCGGCCATCCGTGTGTACCGGAAGACCAACGATAACCCCAGCAATTCGTTCGTCAATCATGAGCTTGCGATAAAAGGCCGCATCGCTGTCGCCATCAATACGTTCATATGTAATGAGCGGCGATGCAATGATCCGATCCGGATCGCAAACGGCAAGGCCAACCCGCTTCACGCCATAATCCAAACCCAGCAGCCGACCGATCACAAATACCTCTCCAACCCTGCCTTGCCAAGTTGTTCAACCAGCTTCTTCACGGCGGCTTCGTCGCGGCGGTCGGCGATCAACAAGGCATCGCCGTCCTGGATGATGAGCAGATCTTTGACGCCTGCCGTTGCAATCAAGCGATTCTTGTCGCCGACGATCACGCAATTGCGTGTATCGTTGCCGATGTGCGTCGCCTGCACGGTGTTACCGTTGACGTCTTGCGCTTGCAGTCGTTCCAACGCCAGCCAACTGCCAACATCGTCCCAGCGGAACGGGGCTTCTAACACCAGTGCCGTCTTGGCTGGTTCCATCACCGCGTAGTCGATACTGATTCGCTCCAGGGTTGGGTACACTTCGTTGAGCACTCGATCCCGATCCGCTGTGGCCCAGGCCGTGGCGATGCGTTCCACGCCTTCAGCCAGCTTCGGCTTGTTTCGGCGTAACTCTGCCAGCACGGTCGCGGCCTTCCACATGAAGATCCCTGCGTTCCAGTAATAACAACCCTCGGCAATGTACTTTTCGGCTAGTTCGGCGGCGGGCTTTTCGCGGAACGCATCGACCCGGCTGACAGTGATGCCGCCAAATTCGCCGACTGAAGCACCGCGTCGAATGTAGCCATAACCGGTGGCCGGGTGTGTCGGTGGGATTCCCAAAGTAACCAATGCATCAGGTTGTTGCTCGATCGCCAACATGCCCGCGCGCGTCGCCCTGCGAAAAGACTCCGTTGGTTCGATCACGTGGTCGGCGGGCGTCACCAGCATGATTGCGTCCGGATCAACTCGCGCGATGAGTGCCGCGCCGAGTCCAATGCATGGCGCGGTATCGCGGCCCACCGGTTCGCCAATGACGCGGTCGATGAGCAAGTGGGGCAGTTGTGTTTGCACTTCACCAACATGCCGGGCAGCGGTCATCACCCAGGTATTGGCAACATCGATTTGCGCTTCGAGCCGGTCGCACGCCTGTTGCAGAAGCGAGCGGTCTCCCGCCAGCGTCAGGAATTGTTTGGGCCGCGCGGCTCGGCTGCGCGGCCAAAACCGTGTGCCGCCGCCGCCGGCCATGATGAGAGCGTGAAGCATGGTGCTTATCGTAGCGACTGTCACGCACCGCCGACAAACACGCCGCCGAGGAATGACGGGTCGAACGCCCCCGTCTCGCGGATGAGATTGAGTCCAGCGCCGCTAAAGATTCGGACATTAGGCGCGCGGCCCGCACCAGGTGCCGCGACAATGTCAGCCAGGCCATCGCCGTCGATGTCGCTGATGAAGCCAACGCGCACGCCGCTCGACCATATCGAATTCGAGCCGACGCCACCGGTGTTTTGTGGGAAGGCGTAAAACTCACGGAAGCGGATGCCGTTGCGCCCATCGTAATATCGAACCAGTGCGCCGCCCCCCTCGCCCGCACCGGTGACGACGTCGGCGAAGCCATCGAAATTGGTGTCGCCGGCGGTGACATACACACCGCCGCGGAAGGTGGCGCCGTAAGCGAAGAATCCAAACCGCTCCGTGCGCGTCTGCGGATTCCAAACGATGACGTGGGGACCACCACCCGGCCCGGCCGCCGTGATGACTTCCGCCTTACCATCCTTATTTGTGTCGGCCGCCGCGACTCGAACGCCGCCGAGAAAGCCTGGAAATGCGAAGTATTCGCCGATTGGCCCGCTCACCAATTGCGCGGACAAACCGTTGAACACGCGAACGTGGGAACCGCCGCCGGCACCCGCACCGGTTACGATGTCCGGTGTGCCGTCGCCATTCACGTCACCGGTCGCAATGTAAACGCCGCCCGTAAAGCCGGCGTCATAGGCAAAGAACTGGCTGAGTACCAACCCGTCTTTGCCGTCGAACACTTTGATGTGCGGCCCGCCGCCTGGCCCGGGAGCAGTGACGAAGTCCTGGGTACCGTCGCCATTGAAGTCGGCCACCGCGACCCGCACGCCGCCGCGGAACCCTAGAGCATACGCCTGGAAACTAGTTCTCAGCGCGCCGCTCAGGGAGTTGAATACCTTGACCGTCGGCAACTGTCCGGCATCGCTACCAGCAACATAAACCTGGCCTCCCACGGACAATGTAATGGCGTTAGTCGCGATGTTGTTGTCAGGAACCGGATCAGTTGTAAATAGAGGTGCCGACACGGTGACGGAATGGATAAGCGGACTGTTCGTCGCATTGACGGATACGACCGCGTCGATTGTGTAGACCACAGTGGCATTCGGCGGCAGGGTCAGCGATTCGCCGATGTTGCCCGAACCGAATAGCGAATTCCCTGATGCGCCACCGGTGGCAACCGATACCCACGTCGCACTGTCGAACTCCGACGAGAAGACATCAGTGAAGAATGCGCCAATGGCAGTGCTTGGCCCATCGTTGCGGACTGTGACTGTGTATTGAACAGTTTGACCGGGAAGGGCTTTGGATGATGCCGTCACGCTGGTGATCGAGACATCGGCGACCGGCGTCAACACGTCGGTATCGGTGGAGGTATTATCGAATGGCAGCGGATCGGTCCCGCCGGCCGGCGGTTGCACCGTGACTGTGTTCGAGATCAGGCCGACGGCAGATGGGTCGATGGCCGCGGCGAACGAATAAGTGACCAGGCCGCCGATAGGCACATCTACGAATTCGGAGATGCTGCCGTTGCCAGTGTCGTTGCCCGTCGCGCCTCCGCTGAACACTGCCGTCCACTGTGCGGCGGTAAAGCCTGCGCCCAGAATGTCTGTTATCAGCACGCCATTGGCATCGCTCGGACCGCTGTTGGACACCGTGATCGTGTAGACGATGCCCTGCCCGGGCACAGCAGTCGTCAAGCCATCGTCCTTGAAGACGCTGAGATTAAAAATGCGCGCTTCAATCGCGCCAATGTCAATGCGACCGCCGAGCACGCGCGGGAAGCCGACGCCACGTTGATCGAAGTCGGGCGGAGACACGAAATTCGGATCGCCCAGATCAATGATCGGGCTGTTGGCTAGGGGCGGTCGCGTCAAACTATTGCCACCGGAATTGCTAAGTGGCCCAAGCATGGGATCAAACGGTGCCGCCAGCGTGCCGACCATGTTTCCGGTTGTATTGCCGGTCAGCGTTATTCCGTCATTGGTACCAATGATGCTGTAGCCGAGCGATTCCACGTTGCCGCTGATATTGGTTCCGGTACCGTTGATCACCGTGCCTTCAAAACTGTTGAGGGCAACGATGGAGTTGCCGAGCTTCAATGTCGCCGCGCCAGTCATGGTGATGCCGCCGCCCGAAGCAAGGTCAGCGAATGCGGCGTTAGCCGTGATCGTGGAGTTGGTGATGGATGCGTTGACGGCACCGGTCACCAAATTGATGGCACCGCCGTTACCGGCACGATTGCCATCAATGGTGCTGTTGTCGACAACGAGATCGCCCTGAACGACAATGCCGCCACCGCCACTCAATGGATCGGTGCAATTGTTGCCGGTGATTGATGAATTCAGGATGGTGACTTTGCTCAGGGCAAAAATGCCGCCACCGCCGGCGATATTGGTGTTGTTGCTGATCGCGCCATCGGTAAAGTTCAGGTTTCCCTCAATCAAAATGCCACCGCCCAGTGGTGTCGGGCCTATTCCCTGATTATTAGAGATAATCGTGCGTTCAAACTTGGCATCTGCCTGGGTGATCCACAACCCGGAACCGTCGCTGGTACTGGTATTGTTGCTGATATCGCAATTGGTGAATGACAGCGCCACGGCTCCCTGGACGCCGATGCCGCCGCCGACTCCGTCGGTGGCAGGGTCGCCGTTTGCCGAATTGCCCGTGACTTTGCAATTCGTCATCGCCAACGAACTGCCATTCGGCGTCGCCAAAAGAAAGAAAAGGCCCCCGCCATCAGGGGCGGTGCAGTTAGTGATGGTGACTTGGTTGAGGATCACTGTGCCGCCGTCGAAGCGCATGGCACCACCGATCGGTATGGGGCTGCCTCGATTGAGCGTGAGGTTATTGACTGTGATTGGAGTCGGCGCGATCGAGCCATCGACGATGAAAAAGCGAAAGTTCGCACTCCCGACATTGTCGAATTTCGATCCGTTGCCGTTGATGGTGAGTAGGTTTGTGATCGTACTGTCAAGCAGCACGGCCGGTAAAGCCGTATTAGTGTTATTAAAAGCCGTCGTGAAGTTGTAAGTGCCATTCGTCGCCAGGTTGATCGTGTCCGACTCGTTGTTGATGTTGCATTGGTTCACGGCATTGATCAGGCCGGGAATGTCGCCGTTGGCAATGTTGAACACGGCCGGCGCGAGGCGTTGCTCGATTTGCTCCAGCCGCAACCGTGATCGCGTCGAATTGCAAGAGACGCGCGGGGACGAGATTCGACGCCAGGGATGCAACGACATGGTGTTCAACTCCTCTGCGTACCACGCAGGAATACGCTTCTTTGTAATTTAACCAAGCGGCGTAAGTCAGTCAAAGGCACAAACCTGCGACAAGTGGGCGAACAACCGCGAATATCCCCGGCGTACCGGTGGCGCGGAGTTGACCGCCGGAGTTGCCCTATCCGCTAACAAGACAAACGACAACTTCGGCATAACATACGCAGACGTTACGACGTGAACGGCGTGAACTGCCCAACTTGCGCATGAAAAAAACCCACGGCGCTGGCCGCAGGGTTCTTTTTGGAGTGACTTACACTAGTCAACCGTAACCGGTTCGCCTCCCTTGATCGTCGACAGCGCTGGAAGGATGCTCTTCCCGACAGAATAGGTGATGAATCTCGACGATCCGTCGCCCATCAGGAACACTGCGCCGTTCGGATGCGTGGACCAGAAATTGAACTGATAGATGTTAGTTGGATCATTGAGTTTCCCGGGCTGATAAATCGCGGGTGGGCTTGATGGCGAGGGATGGCGCTCGGCAGCGCCAAGAATTACGTCCGACGTGCCGACCTGACCAATTGAAGAATTCGCACCGGCACCAGCGTACCACCAACCGTAGTACATATCGAACGTCGGCGGTTTTTCCCCCACGATGATGGTATTCGAAAGTCCATCGCTGCATTCGCTAAACGGTGCGGCCCGGTTCGGCGCGAAAAAACCGTCCTGGGCAAACTGATTGGTTCCCATGACGCCCAAATAACCGGTCAGCGCAACCGCCATGCCACCCGCCGAATTGGGGTCACGCGCTACGTACTCGGATCGAGCATCCCAGGGGCATTGAAACGCTTTCATTGGGATGCCATTGTGGGTAGAAACTGCAGGCCCCATCACCGTTTGGACAGTTCCCATAAAGTTCGTGCCCTGCCACCACGGCCATTGGGTGAAATTAATGTACTTCGAGTAAACGTCGCCCTTTTCTAGCTGAGGCAGGATGAATACGAACCAGGGCCAATATGCTTGAAACTTGTTTGATGGATACGACGGGGGCCGTTTCAACTTGATGTTCGGCTGAGCCCCATCAGAGATCATGCCAACCGGAAGTCGGTCTTTATCATTGTGAAAATTGTGCAGGGCCACGCCGACCTGGTGCATGTTATTCAAGCACTGGGTTCGGCCCGCGGCTTCGCGGACTTTTTGCACGGCCGGCAGAAGCAGGCCGATCAGGATCGCGATAATTGCGATCACGACAAGCAGTTCGATGAGCGTGAAGGCGCGCCGAAAATTCATCTTCATGGCACTAGCCTCGTGAGCAGGTTGAGTGTTCCCCGACGCTACGACATCCAACTATTGCGAATCGTTCACAGCGTCTTAATAATGTTGATTATGGCCGTTCAGCTTGCCTGCGTCAAGACAATATTTAGGAAAAATCGCTGAAAGTGTTAGATTCGAACAATTTGGCATCAAACCGCTAGCTTTATGTAACGCAAAAACCCCGCGGCATCGGCCGCGGGGTTCGTTACTCGAACTGACTCTCTAATTAGTCAACCGTTACCGGTTCGCCTCCCTTAATGGTCGACAGAGCTGGAAGGATGCTTTTGCCAACTGAATAAGTGATGAACCGGGAAGATCCATCACCCATCAGGAACACCGCGCCATTCGGATGCGTGGACCAGAAATTGAACTGATAAATATTAGTTGGGTCTTGGAGTTTGCCAGGTTGATAAACCGCGGGTGGGCTTGATGGTGAGGGATGGCGCTCAGCAGCACCAAGAACAACGTCCGATGTGCCGACCTGCCCAATGGAAGAAGACGCGCCCGCACCGGCATACCACCAACCATAAATGAGATCAAACGTCGGCGGTTTTTCCCCGACGATGATGGTGTTCGAAAGACCGTCGCTGCATTCGCTAAACGGCGCCGCCCGGTTGGGCGCGAAAAAACCGTCTTGGGCGAACTGATTGGTTCCCATGACACCCAGATACCCGGTCAACGCAACCGCCATGCCACCGGCTGAATTCGGGTCACGCCCAGTGTATTCGGAGCGAGCATCCCAGGGGCATTGAAAAGCCTTCATGGGGATGCCGTTATGTGTAGATACCGCAGGTCCCTGGATTGTTTGGACCGTTCCCATATAGTTCGTGCCCTGCCACCATGGCCATTGGGTAAAATTAATGTACTTCGAGAAAACATCACCCTTTTCCAGGTGAGGCAGGATGAATACGAACCAGGGCCAATATGGTTGAAACTTATTCGAAGGGTATGACGGGGGCCGCTTCAACTTGACGTTCGGCTGACCGATATCAGAGATCATTCCAATCGGAAGACGATCTTTGTCATTGTGGAAGTTGTGCAGCGCAACGCCGACCTGGTGCATGTTGTTCAAGCACTGCGTTCGGCCCGCGGCTTCGCGGACTTTTTGCACGGCCGGTAAGAGCAGGCCAATGAGGATCGCAATGATCGCGATCACGACTAGTAGCTCAATAAGTGTGAAGGCGCGCCGAAACATCGTATTCATGGCACTGACCTCGGATGCGGGTGGAGAACTCCCGACGCTATGACATCCACATATTGAGGATCGTTCACAGCGTCTTAATAAACTCAATTATGGCCATTCGATGAGCATCCGTCAAGGCGTCTCCAAAAAAATGTCCGTAATTTCCGCGCCCTGGCTGGGTGGTGTCGTAGACCCGCCGGCGGTGGGTCGCCGGTAAGCCCGGTCGGGGCCTGTCCGATGCTACGGTTTTCCAGCCCAATTTGTCGAAATCGTAGTCATCCGCGCCGGTTTTGTACGAACGGCTGAACCGGATTGGTCGGCTTGCCGAACTCAATAAATGATAGATCGTCTGCACCGAACCATTGTGCAGGTATGGGGCGGTCGCCCACA